>CAZEDA010000020.1:14855-23205 GCA_964510915.1 uncultured Rhodocyclaceae bacterium
CCCGCATAGAGCGCGAGGACGGTGACGGCCACCATGCCGCCGCGCGAGCGCGCCACCTTGCGCCACGGCGCGCGCAGATGCTCTTCGTGGCGGCTCCACCGGACGAAGCCGAGCACCACCGCCACGAGCAGGAACAGGAGCCCGTCCGTCCACAGAACCACCGGCTGGAAGGGCAGATTCATTGCAGCCTCACCCTCGGGTCGACGAGCGTGTACGAGAGGTCGGTGAGGATGAGCCCCACGATGTAGAGCAGCGAGCCGAGAAACACCATCGTGCGGACGACGGCGAAGTCCTGCGAGTTGATCGCGTCGATGGTGTAGCTGCCCAGTCCCGGAATACCGAAGAAGGATTCGAGGATGAGGCTGCCGAGGAACAGGCGCGGGATCACCACCACCGCGCCGGTGAGGATCGGAATGAGCGCGTTGCGCAGCACATGATGGAAGAGGATCCGGGACTCGCCGAGACCCTTGGCGCGCGCCGTGCGCACGTAGTCCTTGTGGATCTCTTCGAGGAAGAAGCTGCGGAACAGGCGGCTGTCCTCGCCGAGCGAGGACACGAGAGCCACGAGGATGGGCAGCAGGAGGAAGCGCCAGGCATCCGGCCCCTGCCCGAATCCGGAGATGGGTGTCCAGTGCCAGAGTTTCCCCACCAGATACTGGCCGCCGATGATGTAGAACATGCCCGAGATCGACATCGCGGCCACGCACAGCACGACACCCGAGGTGTCGATGGAGGTGCCCCGGAAGAAGACGAGCATCAGCGCGAAGCTCACGTAGAACGCGAGCCCCACCACGAAAACGGGCAGCGCCACCGCGAGGCTCGGCACCATCCGCTTGCGGATCTCGTGCGCGATGTCGCGCCCGTCCGCCTCCGACCGCCCGAAGTCGAAAGTGAACAGACTGAGGGAGTGTTTGAAGAAGATCGTGTCCGTCAGCTGCGCGGCGCCTTGCGCCTGCGTGTTGAGCAGCAGAGGACGGTCGTACTCGCGTTCACGCTTCCACTGTTCGATGGCCTCGGGCGTGACTCGTTTCACGCCGAGCTGCATGCGCGCCATGTCGTCGGGTGTGTTCACCACGAAGAAGAGCGAGAACGTGAGGATGTTGACGCCCAGCAGGATCGGGATCGCGTACAGCAGTCGCCGGAGGAGGTATCCGCCCATGGTCAGCCCTGCCCCAGATCCCAGCGGGCAGTGCGCCGCTCGCGCCGGCGGTAGAGCGCCACGGCAGGAAACACGAGCGCGATGACGGCAACGCCGACCCCTGCCGCTGGCCACGGTGACGGCGCGTTCCAGGCCTGACGGCGGCTCGCCCGCTCCGCCGGATCGATGCGCTGATACTTGAGGAGGTTGTGGGCGATCTGATTCGGCTTGCGGTTGAGGACCCAGCCATGCGCGAGGCTGTACTCCTTCGGGTGCATCCCCCACAGCCACGGGACATCGCGCTGGACGATGCGGGTCATGCGGTCGATGATTTCCTGACGCTGCGGCCCGTTCGCCATGTTCTTCATTTCCTCGAACAGGCGGTCGTACTCCGGGTCCGCGTAGTTGGCGGCGTTTTCACCTTGTGCCTTCACCTTGCTCTGCGGTCCGTGCAGGAGGAACAGGAAGTTCTCGGGATCGGGATAGTCCGCATTCCAGCCCCAGTAGAACACCTGGGCGTTCCCCTTGCGGATCTTCTCCTGGAAACGGTTGTAGTCCGTCGAGCGGACCACGAGATCGACGTTGAGCTTGGCGAACTGCTTGCGCAGCCAGTCGAGCCGCGCCTTGTCGTCGGGGCCACGGGCCGTGGCGTCGAGGTAGAGCACGAGAGGCGAGCCGGTCTTCTCGTCCGTGCCCCCCGGATAGCCGGCCTCCGCCAGGAGTCGCTTCGCCTCGGAGAGGGGCTTGCGTTTCGGCGCCCCGTCGACCCAGTCGTAGACCACGGGATTCATGCCCGGCTGGCCTTCGCGATAGCCAAAGATCCCGGGCGGCAGCGGCCCTTGTGCCGCGATGCCCCGTCCATTCGCGAAGATGGCGATGTACTCCTCGTAGTCCACCGCAATGGCGATGGCCTGCCGGAGCTTGCGCGTTCTCTCGGACGAGCCGCCGATGACGGCATCGAGCATGTTGAAGCCCATGTAGAAGGTCGAGGGCGCCACGGCCGTCTTCAGCGTGATGCCGCGCTCGATCATCTCGTCCGTGAGGGCGACGTCCCCGGATCCGCTGGTCCTCACGGCCTGATCGAACGCATCGGAACTGATGCCGGACGCATCGAAGTAGCCCTGCAGGAACTTGTTCCAGTAGGGGATGTTTTCCTTCTCGAGGCTGTAGATCACCTTGTCGATGAAGGGCAGCGGCTTGCCCGCGTCCCGCAGCAGGCCTGACTCGCGGTCGGCAGGCTCGCCGGACTCCGGATAGCGCTCGCCGAAATAGTTGGGATTGCGCTCCAGCACCATCTGGCGATTCGGGTCGTTGCGGGTGAGCATGTAGGGACCGGCCCCGACAGGGTAGGAATCCAGCGAGATATTGCGGGGCGCCAGCACCGGCTGCGAGTAGAACCGGTCGGCTTCGAAAGGTATCGGGGCAAAGAACGGCATGGCGAGCCAGTAGACGAACTGCGGATAACTGCCGCGCAGCCGGATACGCAGCGTGTAGCGGTCGATCACCTGCACGCCTTCGAGCCTGGCGTCGCGCAGATCCATCCAGTCGTCCTTGCGCCCGGCCTTGACCATCGCTTCGTGCTGGTCGCGAAGCGCCTTGGCGAGTTCCTTCAGCCCGACGATGTAGTCGGCCATCAGCCCCAGGATCGGTGAATGCAGGCGGGGGTGGGCAAGCCGCTTGATCTGGTAGGCGAAGTCTTCTGCCGTGACTTCCCGCGATCCCGTCTCCGGGAAATCGCCCAGGGCGTGGATGTCTTCGACATCCTTTTCGGTCAGGCCCACGTAGCGAGGTTCGCCGGTTGCCTTCAGTGCGAAGGCCGGATGCGGCTGGTACTTCAGACCGCGGCGAATACGTATGTCGTACACCGTGAACGCGGCCTGTGCCTGTGGGGCATCCGGCGGCAATGCGTTGCCCTGGGCGTCCAGAGCGACACCGACCGGGACGGCTTCCGCGGCGAACGGAATCAGCGTGTGCGGGCGTTCGAGGTAGTGGTACTGAAGCGGCGGGGTGTAGATCTGCGCGGTGAACGTGATCTCGTTCGAGCTGTACGACTGGACCGGATCGAGATGCTTGGGGCGCTCGTTGAATCCGGCGTAGAGAACGTTCTCGCTCGCCTGCCCACGGGGGTAGGGATTGTTCCAGGGGTCACCGCAACTCGCGACGAAAGCCAGGAGCGGCACGAGCAGCACGGCATGGAGCATTCGCATGGAATAGGGTTACGCAAGCCTCGGCGCGCGGGCGTGCGCCATATCCGTGGGCAATCGGAGGTCCGCCGATATAATACCCACAGTCATCGTCGAGGAAAGCATCACATGGGATTTCTGGCAGGTCGTCGAATACTGGTTACCGGGCTGCTCAGCAACCGGTCGATTGCCTATGGCATTGCCAAGGCCTGTCGCCGGGAAGGTGCCGAGCTCGCTTTCACCTATCAGGGCGAACGTGTCGAGGATCGCGTGCGGGACCTCGCCAGGGAGTTCGATTCCACCCTGGTCTTCCCTTGCGATGTCGCGCGGGACGAGGAGATCGATGCGCTGTTCAAGTCGCTCTCCGCACAGTGGGACAGCCTGGACGGACTCGTGCACTCGATCGCATTCGCGCCGCGGGAAGCGCTGGCGGGGGACTTCCTCGATGCCATCTCGCGCGAGGCATTCGCGATCGCCCACGACGTGAGTTCGTACAGTTTTGCCGCGCTCGCCAAGGCCGCAAGACCGCTCATGCAGGGTCGGGATGCCGCGCTGATCACGCTCTCGTACCTGGGCGCGGAACGCTCGCTGCCCAACTACAACGTGATGGGGCTCGCCAAGGCCAGCCTGGAGGCGAACGTCCGTTACATGGCGCAAAGCCTGGGGCCGAACGGTGTGCGGGTCAACGCGATCTCTGCCGGCCCCATCAAGACGCTCGCAGCGGCGGGGATCGGCAATTTCAGCAAGATCCTTTCAGCCAACGAGCAGGCCGCCCCGCTGCGCCGTAACGTCACGATCGATGAGGTCGGCAATGCAGCAGCGTTCCTGCTGAGTCCGCTGGCGAGCGGCATCACCGGAGAGATTCTCTATGTGGATGCCGGCTTCAATACCACCAGCGGCTTGAGTCTCGGCTGAGCGGCAGGAAGACTGGGGGCGTCTTCCTGTAGGGACCGGAGGACGGCCGCGAAGGCCGCCTCCGTCGAAAGTTACTGCTGCGCCTTGCGTTCGATCTTCGTCGTGTCGATCGAAACGCCGGCCGAAGCCTTGATGGCCTGAAGGTAGGCGTCCCACTGCTGCTGAGCCGCCACCTGGGCGATCTGCTTGGCCAAGGCCTTCTTTTCTTCGGGAGGCAGATCGGGGGCTTCCACCACCTTGGTGATCTTGTAGAGCAGGTAGCGGCCGTTGGCGTCCTGAACGCCGACGAATGCCGGAAGCTTTGCGGGGTCGGCAGCGAAAACGTCCCGGGCGGCCTCCGCCACGAGCGTGCCGGGGCGCTGCAGAGACACCTCCACGGGCGCTGACCAGTCCAGCCCGGTCTCGTCGCCCTTGCGGGCCTTCTCCAGCGCGGCAAGACCATCCGTTTCCATCTGCTTCGCAGCCTTCACGAGCTGCAGGCGCTTGGCAATGTCGGACTTCACATCCTCGAAGGGCAGGACACTGGCCTCGCGATGCTCGATCACGCGAGCCGCCACGAGCTTGCCGGACTCGACTTCGATGGCGTCGGTGTTGCGCTTGTTCTTCACGACCTCTTCCGAGAAGATCTTCGCGAGCATTGCCGGCTTCGCGAGGAGCGGGTCACCGCCACCATCGCGCGTGATCCAGTCGCTGGTCTCGATCTTGAGCTTGAAAGCTTCCGCGGCCGGCTTGAGGCTGTCCGACTGCTCGTACACCATCTGCGTGAAGTTCTCGGCCATGTCGGCGAAAGCCTTGCCGATCTTGGGCTTGCGCAACTGTTCTTCGATGGTCGCCTTCACTTCCTCGATCGGGGTCTCCGACGCCGCCTTGATCTCGTCGAGACGAATGATGTGGAAGCCGTACTGAGTCTCGACGGGCCCCTGCAAGTCACCCGCCTTCATGGCGAATACTGCTTCGTCGAAGGGCTTGACCATCGCGCCACGGGCAAAGAATCCGAGGCTACCGCCTGACTTCGCAGAGCCGGGATCCTGGGAGAACTTGCGGGCCAGATCCTCGAAGCTCTTCGGAGCTGCCTTGACCTGCGCGAGCAGTTCCTCCGCCTGTTTGCGCGCCTTGTCCTTCGCGGCGGCATCCGCGTCCTTGGCCACGGAGATCAGGATGTGGCTCGCCTTGCGCTCTTCAGGCTTGGAGTATTGCGACTTGTTCTTGTCGTAATACTCGCGGATCTCGTCATCGCTGACCGCCACTGCCTTGCCGAGGGCATCCGGGCCCAGCACGATGTACTCGACACGGGCGCGCTCGGGAATGCGAAAGTCCTTCTGGGTCGCGTCGTAGTGCTTGCGGACCTCGTCGTCCGTCACCGTCACACGTCCGACGGCCTTCTCCGGCGAAAAAATGACCTGACTGATCACTCGCGTCTGTTCACGGATCTTGCCCAGCTTCGTGACCACGGCGTCCGCCAGGACCGTCGAATCCACCACGGACCCGCGCGTCTGCGCAATGCGAAGATCCTGCCGGACCCGCTCCTCGAACATGACCGCGGTCATGCCCTGGCTCTTCAGGAGTTCGTTGTAGCGGGCGAGGGAGAACTTGCCGGTTGCCTGATCCTGGAAGTACGGGATCTCGCGGATGATCTTCTGGACCTGGGCGTCCGGCACGGCCATCCCGGAGTTGAGGGAGTGGGCCAGCAGGGCGCGCTTCTCGACGAGTCCATTGATGACGGCGTTGCGCACCTCATTGCTGTCCAGCATCGAGGTGTCGACCTTGTCCTTCATCATCTGGCGCAGTTCTTCCTGGCGCTCGCGCAAGGCGTTGTCGAACTCGGCAGGAGAAATGCGCGTGCCGGCGACCTTGGCCACCGCGCCGGCGTCACCGGCGTCATCGAAGTAGTAGTTGATCCCGAAGAAGGCGAACGACGGAACGATCAAGAAGAGCAACCCGATCTGAATCCACCGCTTGTGCTTGTCGACCCAATCGAACATGTCGGTTCCGCGAGTTCTGACTCTGGCACCGCGGCAGACCGCGGCGCGCGCAGACCGAAGCGAACCGCCCCGGCACTGCTGAAATGAAAAAGGCGAACCTAAGTTCGCCTTTCCCGGAATTGGCGGAGTGGACGGGACTCGAACCCGCGACCCCCGGCGTGACAGGCCGGTATTCTAACCAACTGAACTACCACTCCAAGCAAAACTCAGTGCGCCGTCTTTGGTGGGTGCTGAGAGGCTCGAACTCCCGACATTCGCCGTGTAAAGGCGACGCTCTACCAACTGAGCTAAGCACCCCACCGCACCCCCGCCGAGCCCCAGAAAAAAAGCTCGTCGACGTAAGCCCGTTAGTTTAACGCATCCCTTAGCGCCTTACCAGGGCGAAATTTGGGAACCTTGGCAGACTTGATCTTGATCGCCGCTCCGGTCTGCGGATTGCGGCCGCTGCGGGCAGCCCGCTTCGCCACATAGAAGGTACCGAATCCCACCAGGGTCACACTGCCACCCTTTCGAAGCGACACTTTGATGCTCGCCACCGTCGCATCCAGGGCCCGACCCGCGGCCGCCTTGGAAATATCCGCGGACTTGGCAATGGCCTCGATCATCTCGGATTTGTTCACGCTCGTCCCCTTGAGTCGTACTGCACTGCGTGTTCGTCCCGGCATCGATGCCACCGGGCCTCCGCCCCCTTGTGACCGCGTCTCTCGGATCGAATACCGCTGACAAATGCAAAAACACCTTCAGCGGAACACGACCCCTGCGCCGAGGTTTTATAGCAAGCGTGAAATCAGCGTGTCAAGGAAACGCCCGCGAAAGCGTGTGTTGCGGGGAAAACGACTCATGCGAACGACGTGGCCGATGCCCGACAGCCGGACATCGGCCGTCGGGTATCGGAGACTGCGTCAGTGCTTGACTGCGGCGACCTGGTCCTTCGGCTCCACGGGAGCAGCGCCGATCGCGGGGATCGGCTGCCCGGCTTCCGCCTGGATCGGCGTCGGCATCCGTTCGAGCGCGAGTTCCAGAACCTGGTCGATCCACTTCACCGGATGAATATCGAGCCGGTTCTTGATGTTGTCGGGGATGTCGGCGAGGTCCTTCGCGTTCTCCTGAGGAATCAGGACCAGCTTGATCCCGCCACGATGCGCAGCAAGCAGCTTTTCCTTGAGGCCGCCGATCGGCAGGACCTCGCCACGCAAGGTGATCTCACCCGTCATCGCCACATCCGCACGCACCGGAATGCCGGTCAGCAGGGATACCATGGCCGTGCAGATGCCAATGCCCGCGCTGGGACCGTCCTTGGGCGTCGCGCCCTCGGGCAGGTGAATATGGATGTCGTTCTTCTGATAGAAGTCCTCGTGGATGCCGAGGCGCTGGGAACGACTGCGCACGACGGTCATGGCAGCCTGGATGGACTCCTGCATGACCTCACCCAGCTTGCCGGTGGTGACCATCTTGCCCTTGCCGGGCATCACCGCGCTTTCGATCGTGAGCAGTTCTCCACCCACTTCCGTCCACGCAAGACCGGTGACCTGGCCGACCTGATTCTCCTTCTCGGCCATGCCGAACATGTAGCGGCGCACACCCAGATACTTGTCGAGATTCCGCGAATTGACGTGGATGCTCTTCTCGCGCTTCTTGAGCAGCAGCGACTTCACGACCTTGCGGCAGATCTTGGAGATCTCGCGCTCCAGCGCCCGCACGCCAGCCTCCCTCGTGTAGTAGCGGATGACATCGCGGATCGCGCTTTCCGAGATCGAGAACTCTTCCTCGCTGAGACCGTGATTGCGCGTCTGCTTGGGCAGCAGATAGCGGATCGCGATGTTCACCTTCTCGTCCTCGGTGTAACCCGAAAGACGGATCACTTCCATGCGGTCCAGCAGCGGTGCCGGAATGTTCATGGTGTTCGCCGTCGCGACGAACATGACGTCGGACAGGTCGTAGTCGACCTCGATGTAGTGATCGACGAACGTGTGGTTCTGCTCGGGATCCAGGACCTCCAGCAGCGCCGAGGCGGGATCACCGCGGAAGTCCATCCCCATCTTGTCGACTTCGTCGAGCAGGAACAGCGGATTGCGGACACCGACCTTGGTCATGTTCTGCAGGATCTTGCCCGGCATCGAACCGATGTAGGT
>CAZEDA010000021.1:0-1761 GCA_964510915.1 uncultured Rhodocyclaceae bacterium
CAGCACCAACGGCTTCAAGCGGCAGCGCGCCGTGTTCGAGGACCTGCTGTACCAGGTCATCCGCCAGCCCGGCGCGCAGACCTCGCAGCTGAACCAGGTGCCTTCCGGTCTGCAGCTGGGCACGGGTGTGCGGCCGGTCGCCACCGCGCGCATCTTCACCTCCGGCAATCTGCAGCAGACCGGCAACAGCCTGGACATCGGCATCAACGGGCAGGGGTTCTTCCAGATCCTGCGGCCGGATGGCACCACCGCCTATACGCGCGATGGTTCGTTCCAGCTCGACAACCAGGGAAATGTCGTGACCTCCAGCGGCTATCCGATCCAGCCAGGCATCACCATTCCGCCCAACACGATCACCATCACGATCGGCAACGACGGGACGGTGACGGCGCTCGTCGCGGGCAGCGCGACGCCCACGCAGGTCGGCACGATCCAGCTCGCGAACTTCACCAACCCCGGCGGCCTCCAGGCACTGGGCGAGAACCTGTTCGTGGAGACCGCGTCCTCCGGCGCGCCTCAGGTGAACCAGCCAGGGAGCAACGGTCTCGGTGCGCTCAATCAGGGTTTCGTCGAGACCTCCAACGTGAGCGTGACCGAAGAACTGGTGAATCTCATCACCGCGCAGCGCGCCTTCGAAATCAACTCGCGTTCGATCCAGTCCTCCGATCAGATGCTGCAGCGCCTGACGCAGCTCTGATCCTGAGGGAAGGTTCGCATCGGTGATGCGGACCTTCCCCGGCGGCCTGGCCGGCGATGTTTGCCGCCGCCTCCGGCGAGGCCTTGCCGCAGTCCTGCGGCGGATTCGAAGGGCCTCCGCAACCTGTTGATCCTGCAGTGCGTTTCGAGTGCCGGCACGGTGGCACGACCGGTGCAATAGAACCGGCACCATGACACCGAATCCTCTCCGCTCCCGTCTCGCGTCGATCGCGCTCCCGCTGGCCGCCCTGGTCTCCGGATGCGGCATGACGACGCCCAGCACCTCCGTGCATCAGCCCATGAGTGTGCGACCCACGCCCGCGCCCATCGTCTCGCAGGACAACGGCGCGATCTTTCAGCAAGGTACCGCGCGCCTCGTCCTGTTCGAGGATCGGCGGGCCCGGTATGCCGGCGACACGCTGATGGTGATCCTCGAGGAACGCACCAACGCGTCGAAGGCCTCCAGCAGCCAGGCATCGCGATCCGGCAGTACGGCGATCGGTGTGCCCAGCATCACGCGCGTGCCCGGCGCCAACCTGGAAGGGCTGGCCGTGGGTGCCTCGTCCGACTCCACTTTCGACGGCAGCGGCAACAGCGCTGCCAACAACGTGTTCACCGGCAACGTGGCCGTCACCGTGATCGAGGTGTACCCCAACGGCAACCTGCTGGTGAGCGGCGAGAAGCAGGTGTCCATCAACAGCGGCACCGAATACATCCGCTTCTCGGGGGTCGTGAATCCCGTGAACGTGAACGCGGCAAACACGGTGTCGTCCACCCGTGTGGCCGACGCCCGCATCGAGTACAAGGGACGCGGGTACATCAGCGAAGCGCAGACCATGGGCTTCCTGCAGCGGCTGTTCCTCTCCGTGTCGCCCTTCTGAAAGGCGCAGCCGACATGACTCTCATCCGGAATCTTCCCCGCGCCATGGGCGCGATGCTGCTCCTCGCCGGACTCGCCTTCGGCCCGATGGCCGAGGCCGCCCAGCGCATCAAGGACCTTGCCGTGCTGTCGGGCGTGCGGTCCAACCAGCTCGTGGGCTACGGTGTCATCGTGGGTCTCGACGG
>CAZEDA010000021.1:1861-22197 GCA_964510915.1 uncultured Rhodocyclaceae bacterium
CGGGCGTGCGGTCCAACCAGCTCGTGGGCTACGGTGTCATCGTGGGTCTCGACGGTACCGGAGACCAGACGACACAGACACCGTTCACCACGCAGGCCCTCATCAGCATGCTGAATCAGATGGGCCTCACGCTTCCGCCCGCCGCGCTGCAGTTGCGCAACGTGGCGGCGGTGATGATCACCGCCCACCTGCCGCCGTTCGCACGCCCCGGGCAGGCGATCGACGTCACGGTCTCCTCGATGGGCAACGCGCGCAGCCTGCGCGGCGGCACGCTGCTGCTGACGCCCCTGCGCGGTGTGGATGGTCAGGTCTATGCGATCGCGCAGGGCAACGTGCTGGTCGCCGGTGCCGGCGCGCAGTCGGGCGGCACCAGCGTTACCGTCAATCATCTGAATGCCGGCCGCATCCCGGGCGGCGCCACGGTGGAGCGCGCGGTCCAGGCGGTTCTCGGCCAGGGCGAATTCATCACGTTCGACACGCTCGACACCGACTTCACGACGGTGTCCCGCATCGTCGAGACCATCAACAGCGCCATCGGCCCGGGCATGGCGAGCGCGGCCGATGCCCGTCAGGTGCGGGTGCGGGCGCCGCTCGATTCGACGCAGCGCATCGCGTTCATCTCGCGTCTCGAAAATCTCCTCGTCAACGCCGCGGAAGCGCCGCCCAAAGTGATCGTCAACAGCCGGACCGGGTCCGTCGTGATGAACACCCGCGTCAATCTCGGCAACTGCGCGGTGGCGCACGGCAACCTGCAGGTCACGATCCAGAGCAATCCCGAGGTGAGCCAGCCCAACGCGCTCGGGCAGGGCCAGACGGTGGTGACCGACCGGGCGCAGGTGGAGGTGAAGTCCGACAAGGCAGGCCTGGTGGTGATGCCCGGCACGACGTCGCTCGCCGACGTGGTCCGCGCTCTCAACGCCGTGGGCGCGACGCCCATCGATCTGCTTGCCATCCTGCAGGCCATGAAGGCCGCCGGCGCGCTTCGCGCCGACCTGGAGGTCATCTAGCCATGAACCGTGTGGATGCCGCACAACTCGCGATCGACCCGCAGGGTCTGGGGGAGATCCGCAGCCTCGCAGTGCGGGACGACGACAAGGCGCTGCGCAAGGCGGCGCAGGCCTTCGAGTCGCTGCTCATGAACCAGCTCATGAAGACCATGCGGCAGGCGGGGTTCGGAGACGACCTGTTCGAGAGCGAGGCGACCAAGACCTTCACCGGCATGCTCGATCAGCAGTACGTCGAGACGCTGTCCCGCGGTCCGGGGCTGGGGCTCGCGGACGTGATCGTCCGGCAGGTGCAGATGGCCCGGGGCGACGGGCTCCAGAAAACCCCGACTGCGGCCGTTACTTCGTAAGAGATCTCCGACCATGGCATCCAGCGTTCTTTCCATCGGCATCACCGGCCTCACGGCGGCACGCATCGGTCTCACCACGACCGGGCACAACATCGCCAACGTGTCGACGCCCGGCTACACGCGGCAGAACGTCGTGTTCACGCCGGGCGACCCGCAGTACACGGGCTCGGGGTATCTCGGCACCGGCGTCGAAGTGCAGAACGTCGTGCGCCAGTACAGCACGTTCCTCGCGACCCAGCGGCTGTCCGCCGCGTCCCAGCAGGGTTACCTCGATTCCTACCTGACGCAGGCGCGCCAGGTCGACAACGTGATGGCGGACCCGTCGAGCGGCCTGTCGCCGGCGCTGCAGGACTTCTTTTCGGGCGTGCAGGATGTCGCCGCGAATCCGTCCTCGGTGCCTTCCCGGCAGTCCATGCTGAGCCTGTCGGAATCCATGGTCTCGCGGATCCAGGCGCTCGACGCGCGTTTCCGGGATCTGCGCAGCGGGACCAACGCCGAGATTCGCGCGTCCGTGGACCGCATCAACAGTCTCGCGAGCCAGATCGCCAATGTGAACCAGGAGATCGCCTCGTCGGCGGGCGGAGACAGCCGGCCTCCGAACGATCTGCTCGACCAGCGCGGCTACCTGATCTCCGAACTCAACCTGCTCGTGCGGGTGAGCACCGTGAGCCAGAGCGACGGCACGGTGAACGTGTCGATCGGCACCGGGCAGACGATCGTCGTCGGCGCCAACACCCTGACCCTCGAGGCGCAGCCCTCGCCCGACGATCCGGCGAACGTCGAACTGGGGCTGTCCGTGGGATCCGGGACCATCGCCATGCCCGCCGAGATCTTCCAGGGCGGCAAGCTGGGCGGCCTGCTCGCGTTCCGCGATCAGACCCTGGATCTCGCGCAGAACACCTTCGGCCGCGTGGTCGTGACGCTGGCGGAGACCTTCAATGCCCAGCACCGGCTCGGCCAGGATCTGAACGGTGCGTTCGGCGAGGACTACTTCTCGGTGCCGCAGCCGTACACGCAGGCCCGCACCACCAACCTGGGCGATGGCGTCGTGAGCGCGACCATCAGCGATGCGGCGAGCCTCACGCTTTCCGACTACCGCGTGGTCTACGACTCGGGGAACTTCGTGGTGCGCCGTCTGCTGGACGGCAACGAGACGACCTACACGTCGCTGCCCCAGACGTTCGACGGGCTTACGATCGACATGCCCACGGGTACGCCGCAGGACGGCGACGTCTATCTCATCCAGCCGACCCGGTACGCCGGGCGCGATGTCGAGGTGCTGATCTCGGACACTGCCATGATCGCCGCTGCCGCGCCGGTGCGCACGACGGCGGCACTCACGAACAACGGCAACGCGAAGATGACGCAGGGCGTGGTGACGGACGTCTCGAATCTGCCGCTCCCGTCGCCGATGACCTTCACGTACGACCAGGCGGCCAACGAGTGGGTCGTGGCCGGCGCGTCGCCTGCGGCCGGTCCGATCCCGTACACCTCGGGCGACGACATCAGCTTCAACGGCATGACGTTCCAGATCAGCGGCAACCCGGCTGACGGCGACACCTTCACCGTGAGCAACAACACGGCCGGCGTGGCGGACAACCGCAATGCGCTGCTCCTCGCGAAGCTGCAGACGACCGGCACCGTCGCCGGCGGCACGGCCAACTACCAGTCGGCCTACAGCCAGATGGTGAGCCAGATCGGCAACGACACGCGCGAGATGGAAGTGCAGTCCAAGGCGCAGACCGCGCTGGTCAAGCAGACCGTCGATGCGGAACAGGCGTTCTCGGGGGTCAATCTCGACGAGGAGGCCGCCAATCTCGTGCGCTATCAGCAGGCCTACCAGGCCTCGGGCAAGGTGCTGCAGATCGCGTCCCAGCTGTTCGACTCCGTGCTGCAGCTCGGCAACTAACCCATCGCAGGAAACGCCCCCATGAGAGTCAGCACCAATACCGTTTTCGAGCAGGGCGTGTTCAACATGCTCCAGGGTCAGGCCCGTCTGCTGAAGACGCAGGACCAGATCTCCACCGGCCGCCGCGTGCTGACGCCGGCCGACGATCCCGTCGCCGCCGCGCGGGCCCTGGAGGTGTCCCAGTCGCAGGCCGTGAACGAGCAGTACATGCGCAATGCGGACTCCGCCCGCGGCACCATGGATCTGCAGGAGGAGGCGCTCACGCGCTACACGCGCCTGCTGCAGGACGTGAAGACGCTCGCGGTCAATGCGGGCAACGCGGCGCTCAGTTCCCGGGAGCTCAAGAACATCGCCTCCGAACTGCGCGGGCGCTACGACGAACTGCTCGGCATCGCGAACACCACGGATGCCAACGGCCTCTATCTGTTCTCCGGCTACCAGGGCACGACCCAGCCGTTCACGGAAGACGCGCCCGGACAGGTGGACTACAACGGCGACGAAGGTCAGCGCCTCGTGCAGATCGGTCCGACCCGCGATGTCCCCGTGAGCCAGTCCGGCGCGGATGTCTTCCAGCGCATCCGGGACGGCAACGGCACCTTCGTGACGGCGGCGAGCGCGACGAACGTGGGGACGGGGATCGTGACGGCTGGCGTGGTGCGGAATGCGGCCGCGTGGGATTCCGTCGGCAACTCCAAGAACTTCGAAGTCCGCTTCGCGGTGGACAGCACGTCCGTACCCCCCACCACGACCTACGACATCGTCGACACGGTCAACAACGTGTCCCTCACCACGGGCCTGGCGCCCGCGGCAGGTCCGTATCCGCGGACCTACCAGAGCGGTGCCGCGATCGTGGTCGCCACGCAGGCGCCTCCGGATACCAACCCGGTGGCCTTCGACTACGGCATTGAATTCTCGGTCACGGGTGCGCCCTCGGACGGCGACACCTTCACCGTGGCGCCGAGCACGGCCAAGGACATCTTCTCCACCCTTCACGACCTGATCACGACGCTGGAGACGGCGGGCGCCGGCGCGACGCTGAACACCCGGCTCACCAATTCGCTCAACTCGGCGCAGAACAACCTCGACAACGCCCTGGACGTGAATCTGACCATCCTCTCGGCCGTGGGCGCGTTCGCGAAGGAAGTCGATACCAACCGCAGCGCCGCGGAGGACCTCGGCCAGCAGTTCGCCCGGGAACTGTCGGGTTTGCGGGATCTGGACTACGCCAAGGCCATCACGGAACTCACCTACCAGCGGGTGTCTCTCGAGGCGGCCCAGAAATCCTTCATGAGCGTGCAGGAACTGTCGCTCTTCGCGCTTCTCTAAGCGGCGCGGGAGCAGTCTTCTCCCGCCCGTCCGACCGGTGTTGCGGCACCGGTTGCCCCGTCCCCCTTCGGAGAAGGCTCCGCTTGCCCCGTTCAGGCTCCTGCGCTCCCGCACGGCATGGCCCGCCGCCGATCATGGGGGCCGCCCGCACGGCGCCGGGCGCCCTGCTGACGCTGCCCGTGTTTGCCGCCGTCTGGCTGGCCATCCTTCTGCTCGTCACCGGGACCGCGGTCGCGGAGGAGGGCGAGTCCTCCCGGTTCGATGTCACGCGCCGCTCGGGGGAGTTCTTGGTCGAAGGCTGGCTGAGCGTGGCCGTTCCGCCGTCCGTCGCGTGGGCGGTCCTCACGGACTACGACCACATGGCCGAGTTCATCCCCGACATGCGTGAGAGCCGGCGGGTGGTCGGCGAGGGTGACTCTCTGAGGGTGTGGCAGAAGGGCGTGACGCGCGTCGGGCCCTTCAGCTTCGACTACGAGGTGGAGCGAGAAGTGTGGGTCACCCCGGAGAGTCTCATCCGCTCACGCGGCATACGGGGCAACATGAAGAAGCTGGAACTGGAGACCACGCTGGCCGCCGACCCGGTGGGCGTGAAGATCCACTACCGCGCGGAGATCGTGCCGGACTTCTGGGTGCCGCCGCTGCTCGGTCCGCGCCTGATCCGCACCCAGGCCGAGCAGCAGTTCCGCGCGCTCGTGGCGGAGATGAAGCGCCGCGCGGCGCTGACGCGTCCCTGATCGGGTGTGCACGGTCAGGCGAGCTGTCCCATGCGGCCCGCTTCGTAGTCCTGGAACGCCTCCATGATTTCCTCGCGCGAGTTCATCACGAACGGACCGTAGCCCACCACCGGCTCGGCGATCGGCTCACCGCCCAGGACGAGCAGGCGGCACGCGGCATCGCAGGAGACCGTGGCGTCGGCGCCTTCGCGGGAGAACACGCCGAGGTGTTCCCGGCCGATGTTCCGGCCGTCGGCCGCCCGGGCCTCGCCATCGATCACGAAAACGGCGAGGGTCCAGCCGTCCGCGGCGGGAAGGGTCACGCTCGAGCCTGCGGGCAGCTTCACGTCCCAGAGAATCATCGGCGTGGCGGTGCGGGCCGCGCCGGGCGTGTCGCCGATCGCGCCGGCGATGAGCCGGGCCGAGGCGCCGCCCGGCAGCGCGACGGTCGGGATCTCCGCGTCGAGCAGTCCCTGGTAGGCCGGCGGGATCCGCTTCTGCGAACGGGGCAGGTTCACCCAGAGCTGGGCCATGTGCAGCACGCCGCCGGTCCGGGTGAACTCGGACGAGTGGAACTCCTCGTGCACGATGCCGTTGGCGGCCGTCATCCACTGAACGTCGCCGGGGCCGATGCGGCCGCCGCCCCCGCCGGAGTCGCGGTGTTCCAGTTCGCCTTCATACACCACGGTCACGGTCTCGAAGCCGCGATGGGGGTGCACCCCCACACCACGGCGCCGGCTGGCGGCATCGAAGCGATAGGGGGCCGCATAGTCGAACATGAGCCAGGGGCTCAGCAGTTCCTTCCCGAGATCGTTGTAGCCGAAGACGTTTCGCACCGGAAAGCCATCGCCGACCCAATGGCGCTCCGGACTGGGCTGGATGAGGATGAGGGACTTGGGCATCGGAGTCTCGCGGTGGCGTGGTGTCGATACAAGTTACTGACCCGGCGTGCCGGGGGCGGGTTCCGCGGGCACTGCCCGTGGACATTGCGCGGCGGCGACGGGCACCTGGCTCGCGAAGGCATTCCAACGCTCGAGGAAGTCGCGAGCGCGAGCCGCGAAGGCCGCTGCCTGCGACCGGGTTTCGCGCGATTCCGCGTCATAGGCGGCGATCTCCGAGGCGAGGGCGTCCTGCCGCTCCGTCAGGGCGCGGACCGACTCGTTGTAGGAGGCCACCCGCCGGTTCAGGATTTCGATCGCCTGGATGCGGCGGCGTGCCGCGAGCTCATCCTTCTGCGCCCTGTTTCCGAGCTGGGCGATCTCCCGTCGCAGAAGGTCGATGGCGCCGGCCTCGGTTACCAGCCGGCGCCGCTCCGCGGTCAGCGGCACCTTGCGGGATTCGATCTCCCGCGCCCGCTGTGCGACGCCTGCTTCGCGCGCCTGGAGATCGCGGACGCCGGCGTCGAGGTCGGCTCTGTCCGCCGCCAGTGTCCGCTCGCGGTCGGCAAAGGCGGGCTCGCCGGGGACGCAACGATCCGCCTCGAGAACCTGTGAAGCGGCGGGGCCGGGAGCTACGTCGATCCGCCAGCGGGGAACCGGCGACTGCGCAGCGGCACCCCACGTCACTGCTCCGGCGAGCAGGACTGCCAGCGTCAAGCGCAGGCCGGTCATCGTTCGCCTTCGGGATCGGTCGCGAGGGTCCGTACCAGCGCCACCTTGTCGGCGCGGCGCTGGGCGCGCTTCGACTTGCCGTGGACACCGGCGCCCTTGGTGCCCGGGCTGGCGGCGAGCGCGGCGAGCGCCGGCACTCGCGGTTTGCGCACGAGAACAGGAACGCCCTGACGCTTGGATTTGCGTTTGCTTGCCACTGGGAAGAAACCTCGGTCGATGTCACCGGGATGCGCCTGCGCAGAGGCGGGTGACGAGAGGGTTCGACGCTCGCGCAATGCCTGCCGAACCCTGTAGCGGCGAGTATACCGGCAGGCCGCTGGCGGAATGCCGGCGGTGCGCCGCGTCCGGAAGGCTCGCCGACGTCAGGCCGACTTCGTCGTCCGGCGTCTCGCGGTGCGGGTGCGCGGTGTCGCGGCCGCGCGACGCGGCCGGGTGCCGGGCAGCGCGGCAGGGGCCTCGTTCAGGTGGAGGGTCTCGGACGGGCGTTCGCCGAACAGCGCGCGGTACTGCCTCGCAAAGTCGCTGGCATGCCAGAACCCCCATTTCGACGCGATCCGCGACAGGACGACACCGTTGCCGCCCCGGGCCTCGATCAGTTCCTCGCGGACGCGGTTCAGCCGGACGACCCGCACGAACTCGCCCGCGCTCGTGCCGACGGCGCTCTGGAACGCATAGTTGAGCGTGCGGACGCCGACGTGGAGGTGCTCGCACAGCTCGACGAGGGTCGGCGGCTCCTTCGGGCGGGACAGGACGAGGTCCCGGGCGCGACGGGCGATCCGCTCGTACGAGGCCTTCGGGCGCCCTGCGCCGCGGAGCCGCGAGCGGCCGAGGAAGGCACAGACGAGCAGCACCGCAGCAGACTCCTGGATGTGCGCGCAGGCGACCGGGGAGCGCGCCACGTCCTGATTGCGGGCCATGTTCGCAAGCACCGTGGTCACGAAGCGCCTCAGGCCCTGGACCCGGTGCATTGGCAGGTCGATGAGCCGGGGGATCTCCCGGAGGTGTTCCTCGCTCGCCAGCTGGAGGGCGGTGGCGTGGCGCATGACCTGAGCCTCGCCCATCACGATGCCGCCGTACTCCGCGCCCTCCGGCGCCACCAGCCAGAAATCCATGCCGGGTTCGAGCGTCAGCACGCTGGTCTCGACGATGTCCTGCCCGAAATAGCGCCCTCCCGAGAAAGGGGCCATGGTGACGACGCACCCGAAGCTCGGCGTGCGGAAGTGTCCCCAGGTCTGCATCGCGGCCGTGCAGGACTCGCGGAAGATGAGCGAGTCGTCGCAGCGACCCATCTCCGCCGTGACGAGCCCCCGGCCCGCGGCCATCTGATCGATGCTGCGCGTCGCGACATCCGCGTAGAAGGGCGCCAGCGCCGTCGGATCCTGGGCGCGGATGGCGGTGTAGGCGGACGGTGCCGCGATTCCCTGCGTTTGTATCTCCCCCGTGGAGTGCGACAAAACAGTTCTCCGGCTGATGTGGTCTTCGACGCGTCCGGGGACTCGCCGATCAAGTCCTGCGGTCGCGCTGCCTGATCGGATCTTTCCTGGACGGGCTGGCGCGACGGTAACGCTGCGCGCCGAGAGGTTATCGGCACAGAGGGCGTTCCGGTATAGGCCTGATTGTCCGCCAATAGCGCATTCCGGCCAATAACGCACCGGCAAGTAGGGATGCAAGGGCTGACGCCTTCAGAGGTTTTGCGCCAAGTCGTAACCGAGGTCAAGCCCAAGGCCTGGGGAGTCCGGACCGGAAAGTTGCGGGGGCGGACGGGTTGGCGGGAACAGAGAGGGGCACACTTATATGATTCACGCAGCGTCGTTGCTCGGGACTGGCATCGTCGGAACCGGCATCGTGCTGGTCATGGGGGCGGGATGGTGGGCGGCACTTGTCGTCGCAGCCGTCTCGGTGGTTGGGACGCTTCTGTGCCGCGCAGCCGTCCGTGCGGCGCAGCGCCAGGCGGAACTCGTTCTGGCGGCAAGGGACCGGGCGGCCGAAGCCGAGCCGCCACCGTCGGACGGCAGGCTCGCCGAACTGTGCGAAACCGTACTTCCCCTCTGGTCCCGACACGTGGCATCCGCGCGCGATCAGTCGCGCGTCGCCGTCGAAGACCTCACGTCCAGTTTCGCTGCCGTCGTCGACAGGCTCACTGCGGCGGAACAGGCTTCCTCCGGCGCTCTGATGGGCGACGGGCAAGGGGTCGTCGCCACACTCGCCGAATGCGAGGTGCAGCTGAGGCCGGTCGGCACCACGCTACAGGCAGCGCACGCGGCACAGCAGCAGGTTCTTGCCGACGTGAGCGCCATGGCACGCTTCACCGAAGAAATGCGCCTGATGGCCGTGGACGTGGGCCGTCTAGCTGCGCAGACCAATCTGCTCGCACTGAACGCGGCGATCGAGGCTGCCCGCGCCGGCGAGTCCGGACGCGGCTTCGCCGTCGTCGCCGACGAAGTGCGCAAGCTCTCCAGCCAGTCCGCGGAAACCGGCTCGCGCATCACCGAAAAGGTGTCGGTCATCACGAAGGCCATCGAGGCGACCGTGTCGGCCACCGCGAACTCGGCCAGTGAGCAGGCTGCATCCGCAGCGAAGTCCGAACTGGCGATCCGAGAAGTGCTCGATCGCGTCTCCACGCTCGCCCGCACGCTCGATGGCAATGCCCGTCACCTCGTTGCCGAGAACGCCGAGATACGGCGCGAGATCGGCCAGCTGCTGGTGGGTTTCCAGTTCCAGGACCGCACGAGCCAGATCCTCGGGCACACCATCGAGAACATGGAACGTCTGCACGGCGTCCTCAAGGAGGCCGCGGGCGACGCAAGTGCGCTCCAGGCCGTGGACCCGGGCCGCTGGCGCGACGAACTCGCACGGCACTACGCGACGCAGGAAGAACGCTCGAATCACATCAGTGCCACCGGCTCGGCTGCCGGGGGCGGCAAGCTCGCAAGCGGCGTGAACTTCTTCTGACGATGGAAGAGATCGCGCGCAGTCGGCGAAGCTTGGCTTGCAACGGGTTGTAAGGCATTCGGAGGCAGCAGTGGCAAAGACAATCATGGTGGTGGATGACTCCGCGAGTCTGCGGCAGGTGGTGGCGATCGCGCTGAAGGGCGCGGGCTACGACGTGGTCGAGGGCGCCGACGGCAAGGATGCGCTCACCAAGCTCGACGGCCGCAAGATCCACCTGATCGTGAGCGACGTGAACATGCCCAACATGGACGGCATCTCGTTCGTGAAGGCGGTGAAGGCGAACCCGAGCTACAAGTTCACGCCGGTCGTGATGCTCACGACGGAGAATCAGGAAGGCAAGATGATGGAGGGCAAGGCGGCCGGGGCGAAGGCCTGGATCGTCAAGCCGTTCAAGCCGCCGGAACTGCTCGACGCCGTCTCCCGGCTGGTGCTGCCGTGACCGACGCGACCTGCACGATCGACGGCGAGTTCGGCATCTATCGCGTTGCCGAACTGAAGCCGCAGATTCTGGCGCTCGTCATCGACATCGACGATCCCGCGCTCGATCTGGGCAACGTGACCGAGATGGATGCCGCGGGTCTGCAGCTCCTCCTGTTCGCCCGGCGGGAAGCCCGCGCCAGGGGCAAGTCACTGCATCTCACCCGCGTGAGTCCGGTCGTGCAGGAAGTGCTGCAGGTGGCCGGGATCTCCGCAGAGGCGTTCGAGGAGGCTTCCGCGTGAACGAATACGAACAGGCCCAGCAGACCTTCTTCGAGGAAAGCCGCGACATGCTGCGGCAGATCGAGGATGCGCTGCTCGCGCTCGAGTCCGATCCCCGCGATGACGAGACGCTGAACGCGCTGTTTCGCGCCGCCCACACGATCAAGGGATCGGCCGGATTGTTCGGCTTCGACCGGATCGGCGGATTCACCCATGAGGTGGAAACCGTCCTGGACCGGCTCCGGGCCGGAGCCATCACGCTGAATGGTGATCTCGCGGCTGTCCTGCTGCTGTGCGGCGATCACATCGGACAGTTGCTCGTCGAGACCGCTGCCGCTGAAGAGCGCGCCGAGACGAGCGCTGCAGGTGCCGAACTGATTGCGCGGCTGCAGCTCTGGGGGGCCGAAGGGAAGTCCATCCCGGCTGCGGCAAAGCCCGGCAAGGCGCCGGACACGGAAGCCGGCGGCGCCCGTCCGTGGCACATCGCGGTCGACTTCGGACCAAGCGTGTTCCGGGACGGCATGGACCCGCTGTCGTTCATCCGCTACCTGGGCACCAAGGGCGATGTGATCAGCGTGACGACCCGCATCGACACGCTCCCGGACGCCGATCAGTTCGACCCCGAGACCTGTCACCTGGGATTCGACATCCTGCTCCAGGGCCAGTGCACGAAGGCGGACCTCACGTCGGTCTTCGAGTTCGTGAAGGACGACTGCACTCTGCGCGTCACGCCGTCGGATGCCGAGCGCAGCCGCTGGCTGGAGATCCTGCGCACGATGCCGGTGCAGGAGAAGCGGATCGGCGAGCTGCTCGTGAGCTGCGGCGCCATCACGCCGGACGAACTGGTGCGCGCGCTGGCGAAGCAGGATCGCGAAGGGATTTCGCAGCCCATCGGCGAAGTGCTGCTGGCGCAGCAGGCGGTGCCCGAGGAAGTGCTCCAGGTCGCCGTGAGCCGGCAGAAGGAGCAGCGCGGCGAGGAAAGCCGGTTCATCCGCGTGCAGGCCGACAAGCTGGACAGCCTGATCACGCTCGTGGGCGAACTCGTGATCGCCGGGGCGAGCGCCAATCTGCTCGCCCGCCAGACGACCAACACCCGCCTGCTGGAATCCACCCAGGTCATCACCGATCTCGTGGAGGAAATCCGCAACGGCGCGCTGCAGATGCGCATGGTCCAGATCGGCGAGACCTTCAACCGCTTCCGCCGTGTGGTGCGCGACGTGAGCCGGGAACTGGGCAAGCAGATCGACCTCGTGATCTCGGGTGCCGACACCGAGCTCGACAAGTCCGTGGTGGAAAAGATCGCCGACCCGCTGATGCATCTCGTGCGAAACGCCATGGACCACGGCATCGAGTTGCCCGATGTGCGCGAGGCGTCCGGGAAGTCGCGCGGCAGCGTGCTCCGTCTCAACGCGTACCACGACTCCGGCAGCATCGTCATCGAGGTGATCGACGACGGCAAGGGACTCGACCGCAACCGCATCCTGCAGAAGGCGTGGGAGCGCGGCCTCATCCCGCCGAACACCGAACTGCCCGACGAGGAAGTCTTCAACCTGATCTTCATGCCCGGCTTCTCGACGGCGGAGAAGGTGACGAGCCTGTCGGGCCGGGGCGTGGGCATGGACGTCGTCCGGCGCAACATCGAGGCGCTGCGCGGCAACGTGCGCCTGTCCAGTCAGCCGGGCGAGGGCACCACCGTCTCGATCCGCCTGCCGCTCACGCTGGCGATCATCGACGGCTTCCTCGTGACCGTCGGTCCGGCGTCCTACGTCGTACCGCTCGACATGGTCGTCGAGTGCATCGAACTGCCGTCGAGCACGCCGCCCGGCGCGAGCTACCTCAACCTCCGGGGCGAGGTGCTGCCGTTCCTGCGCATGCGCGAAGTGTTCGATGTCGACGCGCCGCCACCGGCGCACGAGAACGTGGTTGTCGTACGCAATGGCGCCATGCGGGCGGGACTCGTCGTGGATCGCCTTCTCGGCGAATTCCAGACGGTCATCAAGCCGCTTGGAAAGCTGTTCCGGAATCTGCAGGGCATAGGTGGCTCCACCATCCTCGGTAACGGGGAAGTGGCGCTGATCCTGGATGTACAGGCGCTGATCGACAGCGCCGCCAGAACCGCTGCAAGGCGCGACGGATCTCCTTCCCGGGCGGAGCCCGGAGAGACCGTCGCCAGCCAGCGCGGCGAACTCATCACGTTAGGGGAATGAAACATGGGTAACAGAATCGGCATCGGGTTCGCGGTCGGCGCGGCGTTACTCGTCGCGACGGCGGCCGTGGGCATCCAGGGGCTCGACCGTGCAGGCGCAGGCGCCGGCACAGCGGTGGCCACGCAGATGGCAGCGGCGGATGCCGTTCGCCAGTGGCGTGAGGCGTCGCTCGAACGGGCAGCGGCGGTCCGCGGCGGTTCGCGTGAGGCCGCGGAGAGCGCGTCCGGCCGTGCCGCAGAAGCGGTGGGCCAGCTCGCTGCGACCGATCCGGTGAACGGCGCCAGGTGGCAGGCCGCAGAATCCCAGGCCGCTGCGGCGGCACGCGATGCCAAGGCGGGTGACTTCGCCAATGCGCACGCGTCCCTGATGAGTGCCTCTCTCGAAGCGGCGTCGAACCTCAAGCGATCGGCGGAGCAGGTGAAGGTCGAGGCAGCCGCGAGTGCCGGTTCCTCGCGGATGTGGCTGATCCTCCTGGCCGTGGCTGGAGGTGTCGTGGCCCTGGTCGGCGGCATGGCGTCGGGGGGTGGTGGGCGCCGCAAGGATGTGGTGGATGCCGCCAGCGCCCTCGCGGCCGGCGACCTGTCCGTCAGGATCGATGCGGGACAGGACGAGGCCCTGGCGGCGATCGCCCGGGTGCGGGACAGCATCCAGGCGCTCCACGCCGCGCACGTGGAAATCGAGCGGCTGCACCGTGAGGAAGGCGCGATCGACAAGACCATCCCGACGACGAACCTGCCCGGCGTGTTCGGTCAGATCGCCGAAGTGACGAACCGCCACGTGCAGAATCACATCGACGTGAAGATGCGGGTCGTGGAACTGGTGACCGCGTACGGTCAAGGGGACTTCTCGAAGCAGATGGACCGCCTGCCCGGGAGGAAAGCCAGCATCTCCGTGGCGATGGACGCGACCCGCGATGCGCTCAGCGCGGCGGCAGCTCAGATCAACGACACCCGCCGCTTCAAGAATGCTCTGGACAACGTCACGACGAACGTGATGATCGCGGGGAACGACGGAACGATCTCCTACTGGAACGCGTCCCTCCAGGAAATGATGACGGAAGCGCAGGCCGATATCCGGAAGGACCTGCCGCAGTTCGATGTCCGCACCGTGATCGGGATGAACTTCGACGACTTCCACAAGAATCCCGCCCACCAGCGCAACCTTCTGGGCGGGCTGCGGACGACCCACAGGGCGCAGATCACCGTCGGCGGTCGGGTATTCCTGCTGGTGGCCAATCCCATCGTCAACGACAAAGGCGAACGACTCGGGACTGTCGTGGAGTGGAAGGATCGCACCAAGGAGATCCTGCTGGAGAACGAGGCCAACACCACGCGCACGGCTCTCGACCAGGTGACCACCAACGTGATGATCGCGGACAACAACGGCGTCATCCGCTACTGGAACAACTCGCTGAAGGAGATGCTCACCGTCGCGGAGCAGGACATTCGCAAGGGTCTTCCGCAGTTCGACGTGCGCAGCATCATCGGCACGAACTTCGACCAGTTCCACCGCAACCCGGCGCACCAGCGCAACCTGCTCGGTCAGCTGCGCAACACGCATCGGGCGCAGATCGAGGTGGGCGGCCGCACGTTCCTGCTCATCGCGAACCCGATCGTCGACAAGTCCGGTACCCGGCTGGGTTCCGTCGTCGAGTGGAAGGATCGCACGATGGAAGTGGCCGTGGAGCGCGAGATCAACGACATCGTCGATGCTGCCGCGAAGGGAGACTTCACTCGCCGCGTCGCGCTGGAGAACAAGGATGCGTTCTTCAAGTCGCTCGCCGAGCGCCTCAACTCGCTGCTCGAGACGAGCGACACGGGTCTCAACGAAGTGGCCCGGGTGCTCGGCGCTCTTGCTCAGGGTGACCTCACGCAACGGATCACGCGGGAGTATGAAGGTACGTTCGGACGCCTCAAGGAGGACTGCAACAGCACGTCGGAGCGCCTGAGCCAGGTGATCGCCGAAGTGCGTGTGTCGGCCGATTCGCTGACCGGCGCGGCGGAGCAGGTGAGTGCGACTGCCCAGTCCCTGTCCCAGGGGGCCAGCGAGCAGGCCGCGAGCGTGGAAGAGACCAGCGCGTCGGTCGAGGAGATGTCGGCCTCGATCACGCAGAACTCCGAGAACGCCAAGGTCACGGACGGCATGGCGACCAAGGCGGCCACCGAAGCGTCGGAGGGCGGTCAGGCCGTGACCCAGACCGTGACGGCCATGAAGCAGATTGCCAGCAAGATCGGCATCATCGACGACATCGCCTACCAGACCAACCTGCTCGCGTTGAACGCGGCCATCGAGGCGGCGCGAGCCGGCGAGCATGGCAAGGGCTTCGCGGTGGTGGCGGCGGAAGTGCGCAAGCTGGCCGAGCGCAGCCAGGTCGCGGCCCAGGAAATCGGGACGCTCGCCGGCAGCAGCGTGGATCTCGCCGAGCGCGCCGGCAAGTTGCTGGAGGAGATGGTGCCCAGCATCCGCAAGACCTCCGACCTGGTGCAGGAGATCACCGCGGCCTCCGAGGAGCAGTCCACCGGCGTGTCGCAGATCAACAGTGCCATGAACCAGCTGAACCAGTCGACGCAGCAGAACGCCTCGGCCTCCGAGCAGCTCGCCGCCACCGCCGAGGAGATGAGCGGACAGGCGGAGCAGTTGCAGCAGCTCATGGCGTTCTTCCAGCTCTCGACAGGGCAGGGTGCCGTCGAGATGTCGAGGGGCGACGGGGGCCGCAAGCGCGGTGCGCCGGCGAAGGCCTCGCCCAGTCTGCGCCGTACCGGCACGGACGGCGGCGTGGACGAGTCCCACTTCTCGCAGTTCTAGGAGGCAGGCCATGACCCGGATCGCTGAGGGCGCGCAAAGCGCCCCGGTGACGGCCTCGGCCGTCTCCCGGCAGTTCCTCACCTTCGTGCTCGGCGGCGAGATGTACGCCGTCGGCATCCTGCGGATCAAGGAGATCATCGAGTTCGGTGCGCTCACGGCCGTGCCGATGATGCCGTCCTTCATTCGCGGGGTGATAAACCTCCGCGGCGCCGTCGTGCCGGTGGTGGATCTCACGGCCCGCTTCGGCGGCGGTCCGACGAAGATCGGGCGTCGCACCTGCATCGTGATCATCGAGATCGAGGCGGACGGCGAGTCGCAGGTGGTCGGCATCCTCGTGGATGCGGTGAACGAGGTGCTCGACATCGCCGACTCGGACATCGAGCCGGCCCCGTCCTTCGGTACCCGGATCCGTCCGGACTTCGTGGCCGGCATGGGCAAGGTGGCGGGCAGCTTCGTCATCCTGCTCGACGTGAGCCGTGTGCTGGCGGTGGATGAGATGGCCTCGGTCGTGGCTTCCGCCGAAGCGACGGGCGCGGCTGGTTCGACCGACCCTGCCACGGTGCACTGACACACCATGAGCCGCCTGCTGCTGGGCACGGCCATCGCCGATCAGGAGTTCGAGGGCCTGCGGGCCCTGCTGTACCGGGAAGCCGGCATCACGCTGTCGGAGCAGAAGAAGCCGATGGTGTGCGGCCGGCTGGGCAAACGCCTCGCGAATCTCGGACTGTCGAGCTACGGCGCGTATCTCAAGCGCATCGAGAGCGGGCAGGACCCCGTCGAGCTGCAGACGGCCATCGATCTGCTCACCACCAACGAGACCTATTTCTTCCGCGAACCGAAGCATTTCGATTGGCTGAAGAGCAGGATGAAGGCGGCGCCGGCCGGTCGTGCGTTCCGCGTCTGGAGTGCTGCCTGTTCCAGTGGCGAGGAGCCCTACACCATCGCGATGGTGGCCGCCGAGACGCTGGGCGAGCGTCCCTGGGAGATCTACGCCTCGGACATCTCGACGCGGGTTCTCGAGACCGCGCGGACGGGGCTCTATCCGCTCGAGCGCGCGGAGCACATTCCGAAGCCGCTGCTGACGAAGTACTGCCTGCGCGGCAACGGCAAGTACGAGGGCAGTTTCCTGATCGCAAAGTCGCTCCGCCAGCGTGTGCAGTTTCGTCACATGAACCTTCAGCGGCCGCTTCCGGAGCTGCCGTTCTTCGATGTGATCTTTCTGCGCAACGTGATGATCTACTTCGACGCGGAAACCAAGCGGGCACTGGTGGAGCGTCTCGCCGAGCGCCTGCTGCCCGAAGGGCGGCTGGTCATCGGCCACTCAGAGAGCCTGAACGGACTCACCGATGCTCTCGAGCAGGAGATCCCGACGGTCTACGCCCGGACCCGGGTCGCGTCGCGATGAGCGCGGTAGCCCAGGACGACATCCATGAGATCCATCTGATGCCCGGCGATCTCTTCTTCGGGACTGCGCCCGCGAAGGTGTCGACCCTGCTGGGCAGTTGCGTGTCCGTGGTGCTCTGGCATCCGAAGCGCCGCATCGGCGGCATGTGCCACTACGTGCTCCCCAGCGGTACGCCGCGCAAGGGCAGCAAGCCCGGCGCGTATGCCGATGCCGCGATCGAGGCGCTCTACCAGTCCGTGATCAGCGCGGGCAGCCGTCCCCGGGAATACCGTACGACCCTGGTCGGCGGTGGTCACATGTTTCCGACCATTCAGCGGCCCGACGTGCAGGAAGTCGGCGAGCGCAATGTCGCAGCCGGCGAGGTGCTGCTGAAGAAGTACGGCTTCGTCATCTCGGACCGGGACACCGGCGGTCACGGTCACCGCCATGTGGATCTGGACCTCGCCTCCGGCGCGGTGCACGTCCGTTTCGAGTTGCGGCCCGGTGCAGCAGCGCAGTGCGCGACCGGCAAGGGAAAGAAATGAGCATGGGTGCCAGGACCAAGGTGATGGTGGTGGACGACTCGGCGGTGGTGCGCAAGGTGCTCACCGACCAGCTCGCCCGCGACCCGGGCCTGGAGGTGATCGCCGCCGTGGCGGATCCGCTGCTCGCCATGGAGCGCATGAAGCTCGCGTGGCCCGACGTGCTCGTGCTCGACGTGGAGATGCCGCGCATGGACGGCATCACGTTCCTTCGGAAGATCATGGCGGAGCGGCCGACCCCGGTGGTCATCTGTTCGACGCTCACCGAGAAGGGGGCCGAGACGACGATGCAGGCGCTGTCGGCCGGTGCCGTGAGCTTCGTGACCAAGCCCAAGATCGGCCTCAAGGATTTTCTGACGGAGTCGGCATCGGAGCTGATCGCCGCGGTGAAGACGGCTGCGAAAGCGAATCCGAAGGCGATCCGCCGCGGAGCGGTTGCACCGATGCCGGTGCCGCCGCAGAAGCTCTCCGCCGATGCCGTGCTGCCCGGCGGCGCGCAGGCGATGGCCAGAACGACGGAGCGGATCGTGGCCATCGGGACGTCCACCGGCGGCACCCAGGCTCTCGAAGAAGTCCTGATGGCGCTGCCTCGCGTCTGTCCCGGCATCGTCATCGTCCAGCACATGCCCGAGAAGTTCACGGCGTCCTTCGCTCAGCGGCTGAACAGTCTCTGTCAGATCGAGGTGAAGGAAGCGGTGCACGGCGACCGGGTGATGCCCGGCCGTGCGCTCATCGCGCCGGGCGGGCGGCACATGCTCGTGCAGCGGAACGGCGCCTACTACCAGACGAATGTCATCGACGGGCCGGTGGTCAATCGTCATCGGCCCTCGGTGGACGTGCTGTTCCGGTCAGTCGCACAGCAGGCCGGACGCAACGTGCTGGGCATCATCATGACCGGCATGGGTGACGACGGGGCGCGCGGCATGAAGGAGATGCACGATGCCGGCGCCCGCACCCTGGCCCAGGACGAAGCAACCTGTGTCGTGTACGGCATGCCGAAGGAGGCAGTGAAGCTCGGCGCCGTGGACCAGATTCTTCCGCTCACCGAAGTGGCCCGCGAAATCCTTCGATTCTCGGGGCAGGATTACGCCGCTAACCGGCAGGAGGTACGACTGTGAAGCTAGTCGAAATGATCTACTGGAGCCGCATGACGGCACCGCTCTCCATGCCGGAGATCGTTGCCATCCTGGACGTCGCCCGGACCAACAATGCGCGCTTCGGCGTGACAGGCATGCTGACCTTCGGTGCGGAGATGTTCCTGCAGTCGATCGAGGGCAGTCCCGACGTCATCGATCGACTTTTTCGCAACCTGCGGAAGGATCCGCGGCACAAGGACGTCAACGTCATCGGCATCCGTCCGATTGCGGCGCGGCGGTTCGCCGCCTGGTCCATGGGGTTCTATACGCACGGTCTCGACGGCTCGCTCGCGCGGGCTGGCGTGCAAAGCGATCGCTTCGATCCGGCGTCGATGACGCTGGAGCAGTCCGTGGCGCTTCTGACCGACATGGCCCGGCAGCTCGAGCCGACCCACGCCTGAGGCCGGCCCGGACAGCACCGGCCGGACTCAGGCCGCGTCCGCCAGTCCTTCGGCATCGGTCGCCAGCGGGATCGTCACGCTGAAGATCGCACCCTGAGTGCCGTTGCGGGCCCAGATCTGACCACCGTGGTGGCGGACGATCTCGCGGCAGATGGACAGACCCAGGCCCGTTCCACCGGCGCCGTTCTTTGTCTTGCTGCTCTGGACGAACTTGTCGAAGACCGCCAGGAGTTCGTCCTCGGGGATGCCCTGGCCTTCGTCACTCACCGTGAGCAGGACGGCAGGTCTGGGCGTCGCCCCGGCACCGGCCGGCAGCGACGCTGACGAAAAGTCGATTCGCACCACGCCGCCCGCCGGACTGAACTTCACCGCGTTCGAGACGAGATTGCGAACCACCTGACCCATCCGGGCCGGGTCGCACACGACGACCGGCGCGGGTTCCGTGGCAGCGATGGCGATCTGCACACTCTTGGCGGTGGCCAGCACGCCGAATTCCGTCGCGACCTCTTCGGCGAGGCTGCGAAGATCGTGCGGCCGCATGTCGTACACCATCGCGCCCGCCTCGAGCTTGGAGAGATCCAGCAGATCGTTCAGCAGCCGCAGCAGCCGCTCGCCGCTCTGATGGATCCGGCCGAAGTACTGGCGCATCTTCCCGAACGCGGCGGGATCCTCCGCTTTCCGATCCTGACCGAGTCTCGCGAAGGACAGGATCGCGTGCATGGGCGTGCGCAGCTCGTGGGAGATGTTCGCGAGGAACTCGGATTTCGACCGGTTGGCGGCTTCGGCCGCCTCCTTGGCGTCCAGCAGTTCGCGGGTGCGCTGCTCGATCGCGTCCTGGAGGTGGTCTCGATGTTCCCGCAGCAGCCTCTCGCTGCCGACGAGGGAGGCGAACAGGGCGTCCCGCTGGCGCGTCTCGGCCAGCAGCCGTCGCGTGAACCACAGGATGCTGCCGACCAGGGCGGCGGCAAGCACGGCGCTGGTCACGGCCGTGCGATTCCAGGGCGCCAGGATCTCGTCCCTGCTGAGCCCGACGAATACGATGAGGGGAACATCGGGCAGCTTTCGCGCGGTATAGAGCCGCTCCACATGATCGAACTTGCTCTCCAGCCAGCCCGACGCCAACCCGTTCTGGCGGATCTGCTCCATCAGCAGACCGGTGGAGGGGATCTTCTGCCCGACGGTGCCGGCGTAGTCCGGCACGCGGATGATGAGGTCACCGTCCACGTGGCGAAGGTTGATGAGTCCGTCGCGGCCGACGTCGATCCCCGAATAGCCCAGCTGGAGATTGGACGGTTCCA
>CAZEDA010000022.1:0-11569 GCA_964510915.1 uncultured Rhodocyclaceae bacterium
TCACGGCGGAGGCGCTGGCGAAGGCACCCACCAATGCCAAGGCACTCTGGCTCACAGGAGTCGTCCACATGCAGAGCGGGCGACGCGAGGAAGCGGCCCGGACGTGGGAGAAGCTGCGCAGCCAGTTGCCCCCGGACGGACAGGAGGCCACCGCGCTCGCCGGGTACATCGCGCAGTTGCGCCAGCCGGATTCCGCTGCCGCGACCAGCGCTGCGCCGGCCGATGATGGAGCAGGTGCGGCGAGCAGCGCGGGAAGCGCCGTCGTTCGCGTCCGAGTGTCGCTGGATCCGAAGATGGCGTCGAAGGCGGCGCCCGACGACAAGGTGTTCGTCTACGCGCGCGCCACCGAAGGTCCGCGCATGCCGCTCGCGATCGTGCAGAAGCAGGTGCGCGATCTTCCCGCCGACATCGAACTGAACGAGTCCCAGGCCATGGCCCCCGGCATGTCGCTCGCGCGCTTTCCGAAGGTCATCGTCGGGGCGCGGATCTCCAAGTCCGGCGACGCCCTGGCGAAGCCGGGCGATCTCGAGGGGTCGTCAGGACCCATCGCCGTCGGCGGCAAGGATGCCGTCGCCGTGCGCATCGCGGCGGTCGTGCAATGAGGGCTGCCGAGATGACGTCCGCTTCTGTCCGTCACGCGTTGCAACCCGCGAGCACGCCGCGGAGGGTGCCGTCCGTCGCGCTGGCCCTGATCGCGGCGATCGCGTGGGTGTGCCTCGTCGTGCTGGAAGCGCAGGGAGCCGAGGACTTCGCCGCGGTCGTCGCCGCCGGAGACAAGGCGTTCTCGCGGGGGGATGTCGCCGGGGCCATGCACTCCTACCGCAAGGCGGCGGAAGCCGGGTATGCACCCGCCCAGGCAAAGCTGGGGTTCATCCTCGACCAGGCCGAAGAGAACAAGGAAGCCGCGCTGTGGTTCGCGAAGGCTGCGGCCCAGGGCTCCGCCGACGGCCGCTTCGGCCTCGGTCAGCTGCACCTGCTCGGCGAAGGCGTCCCCAAGGACGAGAACCGTGGTATCGCCCTCCTCAAGGAAGCCGCCGAAGGCGGTTCTCTCCTCGCCAATCTCAGTCTCGCCAGAACCTACGAAACCGGCGGTCGCGGTCTCGCGAAGAGCCCGGCCGATGCCCTCAGGCACTGGCGGCAGGCCGCGCAGCTCGGCGAGCGCTCGGCGATGGAACGTCTTGCGGTGGCCTATCGCAAGGGTGAGCTGGGCCTCGCGCCGGACGAGTCGGCCGCGAAATCCTGGGAGACGCGGGCGAAGGGAGACACCAAGGTGAGTGCGCAATGAGAGCGGGGGACACATTGCTTCGGGAACGACTGAGCATGGGGCGTCGCGGCGCTGCGACCTTCTTCATGACGATCCTGCTGACCGGAACGGCGGGCGAGGGGTTCGCGGCGGATCCCGGCAAGGGAAAGGAACTCTACGAGACGCACTGCGAGCGGTGCCACGGCGAGGACGGGCGCGGGCAGGCTGCAGGCGCCCCCGACTTCACCCGCGGCGCGGCGCTCATGGTGCCGGACACGGAACTCGTGCGGCTGCTGCGCGGTGGCCGCGGTGCCATGCCGGCCTACGAAGGGCTGCTGCGTCAGGACGACTTCCTCGATGTCATTGCCTATCTGCGGAGCTTCCAGCCATGAGCGGCAACGGCATGGCGCGACAGCTTCTCTGCGCGATTGCTGCGCTCGTCGCGTGCGCACCGTTCGTACACGCCGCCGAGGGCGGCGCGGCGAAGGTGGCTGAAACCTTCGAGGTCGGACGCAACGTGTTCGTGCGTTCGCTCGCGATGGAGGAGGCGACGGACACGCTGTGGGTCGGGACTTCCGCCGGGGTGCTGGAAATCGACGCGAAGTCACGGGCGGTGCGCAACACCTTCACGCGGGATCACGGGCTCGCGAACGAGTACGTGTTCGCGATCGGCATCGACAGCCAGGGGTACAAGTGGTTCGGCACCAATGCGGGCGGCGTGTCGCGCTATCGCAACGGCAAGTGGAAGACCTACTTCCCGCTTCACGGTCTCGCCGACTACTGGATCTATGCGTTCGCGGAGCGCGGCAAGGGTGACTTCTGGATCGGAACCTGGGCCGGGGCGTCGCGAGTGGATCTCAGGACGGGGAAGTTCCGCAACTACGTGAAGGAACTCATCAACGAGTGGGTCTACGGCCTCTCGGTGGATGCGAAGGATCGCGTGTGGTTCGGCACCGAGGGCGGCGTCTCCATGCTCGACGGCGACAAGTGGACGCACTGGACCCACAAGGAAGGCCTCGGTGCGCCGAACGCCGCGAATCTCCCGCACAGCAAGAACAGCGGACTCGGCACCCGGTCGCGCCACGATCTCAGCACGTCGGTGGAAGGCACCGAGAGCTACAACCCCAACTACGTGTTCGCCGTGCTGGCAGCGCCGGACGGAAGTGTGTGGGCCGGCACGTGGGGCGGGGGCGCCGGGCGCTACGACGGCGCTGCATGGCGCAACTACACGACGGCCGATGGTCTCGCCGGAAACATCGTCTACAGCATCGCCCGCGAGCCGGGCGGGGCGATGTGGTTCGGCACCAACCGGGGCGCCAGCCGTTTCGACGGTTCGAAGTGGACGCGCTACACGCATGCGGAAGGGCTGGCAGGCGATGACGTGTACGCCATCGCCGTCGCGAAGAACGGCGACGTCTGGCTCGGCACGAAGGGCGGTGTCGCGCGCGTGGCAGCGCCATGACCGATCGTCCGAGGTATCGACTGGGGAGGGGAACGGTGTGAAGAAGATCGGTTGGCTCGTCCTGGGAACGCTGGCTGCCGTCGGGCTCGGAGGCGGTGGCTACTGGCTGGGCGCCCGGAATGGGGAAACGCCTTCGGTGGTGCCGCACGCCACGGCCAGCGGCGAGCAGATGCGCAACTTCAGTCACTTCCGTGTCGGTGATCGCAACGTCAAGGCGATGCTCGCGGACGGCGACGTCGTGTGGGTCGGTACGTCGGGCGGGGTGATCCGCTACGACACCAAGACGGATCAGCACAAGCTGTACGACGTCGGCTCGGGACTGCTGGCGAATGGCGTCTTCCACCTGAGCAAGATCGGCGGCCGGCTTGCCGTGGGTACCTACGGCGGCGGACTCGCGCTCATGACGGCAGACGGGAAGGGCTGGGACATCTACAACGTGCCCGAGGGTCTCGCCGACGCGTTCGTGTACTCGGTGCTGCAGGCGAAGAACGGCGACATCTGGATCGCGACGTGGAGCGGCGCCAATCGCATCGTCGGCGGCAAGCTCGACGACCCGACGAAATGGGAGACCTACACCGTGGAGAACACGGGGGGCGGTCTGCCGAACGACTGGGTGTATGCGCTGGCGCAGGGACCCGATGGCGCGCTCTGGATGGCCACCGAAGGCGGGCTGGCCCGGTTCCACGACGGCAATTGGAAGCACTGGAAGCACGACGACGGTCTGGGCGCGCCATACGAGCTGGTGCGGCAGCAGATCACCTACAGCCACGATCCGGGCAAGTACTCCGAGCATCACGCGCGGCAGAAGCAGGAGATGGGGCTGCAGAAGGTGGACGTTGCCTACAACCCCAACTACATCGTGTCACTCACGGTGGCAGCCGACGGCACCGTGTGGTGCGGCACGTGGGGCGGAGGACTCGGACGGTTCGACGGGACGAAGTGGACGAACTACACCGTGGCCGACGGCCTGCCCGGCAATCACGTGTTCATGCTGTTCGAGGACAGCCGGCACCGGCTGTGGGTCGGGACCAACAACGGGCTCGCGCGGTTCGACAACGGCGGGTTCACGCGGTACACGACGCAGGAGGGGCTGTTCGCGAACAACGTGTTCTCCGCCGCGGCCGGGTCGGACGGGAACCTCTGGATCGGCAGCTTCGGGGGAGTGGCGCGTGTCGGCGGCCTGCTCTGACCGCGCGATCGCCTCGCGCGAGACGCGCCTCGCGGCGCGCTCCCGCGTGACGGATGAGCCGCTATTGCGGTCGGATGAAGCTCTCGTACACGTACTGGCTCACGTCGGCGATCTGCTGATCGTTGAACACCGTGCCCCAGGCCGGCATCTCGCGGCCCTGAACGCCGTGCTTCACCGCGAAGAACAGGCTGTCCGGATTGAAGCGGGCGCGAGCATCGTCCGCCGTGAAGTTGCGGGGCTTCGGAAAGATGAAGTACGCACGCGGGCCGTTGCCTTCTCCGGTGAGGCCGTGGCAGGTGGAGCAGTTCGCGTTGTACAGCGGTGCACCCTTCGCGGCGCGCCCGGCCAGCGGCGCCTTCTGCGCGACGACCTGCGGGGCAACGGCGGGCGCCGACTCGCCTGGAGTGCCATGCGCGGCGTGCGGATCCTTCACGGTGCCGCCGCGCCCGTGCATGAAGTTCTGCCGGATGTAGTCGACCACGCCTTCGGCCTGCGTCTTCGACAGACGGGTCTTCCAGCCGACCATCGCGGTGCCCGGCTTGCCGTTCAGAACGACATTCACCATGTAGTCGCGCGTGAGCGCTTCGGACATGCCCGGCGCGGTGAAGTCACGCGGCGGTGTCGACAGACCCTGACGGGCGCGCGAGCGGCCGTCGCCGTGGTCGCCGTGACACACGGAGCAGTACTGGTGATAGAGCTCCGGCGCGTCGGCGGCCTGGACGGCCGGTGCGCTCATCGCGATCAGCGCCAGCGCGGCGCCACGGAGTGCTGGAAATGACTGGCTCATCGATGCTTTCTCCCCTCTCGGCATTGCGCAAGATGCACAACGCGTTCGAGTCGGATTACATCGCGACCACGTGGCGTTTGTCCACTGCCTTGCGCAAATTCTGCACAGTCATGCTGATCGTTTCGACGGCAGCAGGTGTGCTGTCGGCGTGCACCTCGGCACCGAAGAAGCCGACGGAAGCCGCGGCGCCGATCGTCTTCCCGCCAGCGCCGGAGGAACCGCGCTTCGTCTTCGAGACGATGCTGATGAACAGTGCGCAGGTGAACAAGGCGCAGACGATCTCCGAGTGGCGCCGCGCACTCACGGGCGAGACGGAGGGCGGGGAGTATCTGTCGAAACCGTTCGACGTCACCGCGTGTCGCGGTGTGGTGTACGTGAGCGATACGGTCCAGCGTCGGGTGCTCGCCTTCGACTTTCCGAGACAGCGCTACTTCAAGCTCGGCGATCGCGACCCCGGCATGCTGATGAAGCCGCTCGGCGTGGCGAGCGATGAACAGTGCCGCGTCTATGTCGTGGACGCCACGCTGCGCCAGGTGCTCGTCTACGACGCAGAAGGAAAGTACCTGAGCAGCCTCGGGGAGGCCGAGGGATTCCGCCACATCTCGCACGTCGCCGTCGATCCCGGCGGCGAGAAGGTCTACATCGTCGACACCGGCGGGGTCGACAGCAAGGATCACCGCATCCGGGTCTACGAGACGGCAAGCGGGCGCCACGTAAGGGATATCGGCAGCCGCGGGAACGAAGCGGGCCAGCTCAATCTGCCGAGGGACATCGCGCTCACGCGGGACGGGCAGATCTACGTCGTGGACGGCGGCAACTTCCGCATCCAGGTTTTCAAGACCGATGGCACGTTCGTGCGCACCTTCGGTGCGATGGGTGCGCAGTTCGGGCAGTTCACCCGGCCCAAGGGCATTGCAGTCGACGGCGCCGGCAACGTCTACGTCGCCGATGCCGCCTTCGGGAATTTCCAGATCTTCGATCCGTCGGGCGCGTTGCTGCTGTTCATCGGCGAGCGGTCGAATACGTCGGCGCCGGCCAAGTACATGCTGCCCGCGGGGATCGATGTGGACCGCGACGGTCGCGTCTATTTCGTGGATCAGTTCTTCCGGAAGGTGGACGTGTTCCGTCCCGCCGCCCTGGGAGCGAAGGAAGGCGATCTCGCACGGCGTCCCGGGGATCCCCCGACGAACGTCGGCGCAGCCAAGTGAGAGACGAGGCAGCAGGCAGGTACGGGTGGTCGGGGTGAACACGAGGAGGGGTGCATGGACGGATCGGTGACGACGGGCGAGTCGATTCTGCAGGGCTACGAGTTCTTCCGGATGGCGCCCGGGTCGCTCCAGGGCGAGATGCGAGCGGCGGCGCAGCAGGTGAGGGTGCCGACCGGCATCGTCGTGTTCGAACCGGGCAAGCCGTGCAGGAGTGTGGCGCTCATCGGCAGCGGCGGGGTCCGGGTGTTCGTCTCCAGCGAGAGCGGCCGGGAAGTGACGCTCTATCACGTGGGCAGGGGCGAGACATGCCCGGTGAATCTGCTGTCGGGCCTGCTGGATCGGATGCCGCCGGCGAAGGCAGTGATCGAGGACGAGGTCGAGGCGGTGATGATCCCGATCGCGCAGTTCCGGCTGTGGATGGAACGCGAGCCGGTCATCCGTTCCTTTGTCCTGGACGCTGTGGCGACGCGATTCGTCGAAGTCATGGAGCAGGTGCAGGAGATCACCTTCGGCCGGCTCGACCAGAGGCTCATCGACTACCTGCGGCGCCGCTTCAATGGCACCGGCGAGATCCGCGCGACGCACGAGCAGATCGCGGTGGAGCTCAGCACGGCGCGCGAGGTGGTGAGCCGTCTGCTGCGGGAGTTCGAACTGCGCGGTGCGATCGATCTCGGACGCGGCAAAGTGACGCTCGTGAACGAGAGCGTTCTGGCGCAACTGCGTGGCTGAGTCGGCGAGCGCGGCGGAGCATCAGGACAGTGTCCTGGACACGTTGTGTGACTGTGTCACTGAGTGAGTCGGATCACGGAACTTTGGAATTGACCGGAGTAATTTGCGTACGAGGGCGTCAGTGGGTTCACCGAGGGGTTCTGGGGACGGTGAGCTGTCATCGGCGGCCGATCATCCTGGAGGGAGACACATGAGCAGGAGCAGAAGAGTGATGAGGTGGGTCGCGGCCAGCGGTACGGTCGCGTGGGTGGGAGGTGTCGTGCTCACTGCAGCCTTCGTCAGCGCGCAGGCCGGTGTGAAAGGCAGCAAGCACGACCTCGGCGCGGGCGGCAACGCGCAGCAGACGACGACGGTCACATCCGAAGTGTGCGTGTTCTGTCACACGCCGCACGGCTCGGACACGACAGCGAACGCGCCGCTGTGGAACAAGAAGCTGCCGGCCGGTCCTTACCAGCGGTATTCGTCGCTGCAGACCAGCACGCTGGACGGTGGCGAGGCGCCGGTGGGCTCGGTGTCCATCGCGTGTCTCTCCTGCCACGATGGCACACAGGCGATGGACGTCGTGATCAACAAGCCGGGTCAGCTGGGCTACAACGCCAACGGTGCCGAGATCGATCCGGGCGCGATCGGCCGGATGGAAGGCGCACCGATCCCGATGCTCGGCACGGACCTGCGGAACGACCACCCGATCAGCATCCAGTACGGCGGTGGCGGCTGTTCCACGAGCGACACGAGCTGCGCGAACCTGCGCGACAAGGACTTCGTCGTGCCGGCGACCTCGCTCATCAACGGCGTGCAGCAGTGGTGGGTGAACACGCCGGTGGCCGGCGGCACCGCGAATCGCGAGAAGACGGACATGATCCTCTACACGCGAAGCGATGGGCCGACGAGCGGGCCCGAGCCCTTCGTCGAGTGCGCCAGCTGCCACGATCCGCACAACGAGACCGTCCAGCCCGTGAGCTTCATGCGCATCAGCAATTCCGGCAGTCAGGTCTGCCTCGCCTGCCACATCAAGTGACGCGCGAGAGGGTGTTGCAGTAGCAGTGCCCCCGGGGGACGGCATCGCCGAAGTGCCGACACCCCCGGGATCTCGCCGGGCCGCCGCGAGGGGCGGAGTTCGCGTAGTGGGGGATGACAAATGTCAGGAATCACAGGAAATCGGTGCGGATTCGCACCGGGCGGGGCGTGTCGCGCCATCGTTTCAGGATTGACCGCACTTTGGCTCGTTGCCGGCGTCGGCACCGATGCCGGCGCACAGGCGCAGAACGAGGCGCGGAGCGAGCGTCAGAACGAAGTCATCGCGACCGTCGGCGACAGCGTGATCACGCTGCGTGAGTATGCGATGACGCTGCGGTCCGAGGTGCGCCGGCGCTTCTACCACGCGAAGCCGCCGGAAGCCGAACTGGCCGCCTTCCACCGCGAAGTGGCCGACCGGATGATCGATCGACGCCTCGCTCTGCAGGAAGCCAGGCGCCAGGGGCTGAAGGTGGACGCCAAGGCCATCGAAGCCGAACTCAAGGCGCTGCGGGAGAAGAACGGCGGGCATCGCGAGAAGATCGTCGATGAGCGCGCCTTCTGGACCGCGATGCGCAATCAGCTCGAGGAGGAACAGCTCCTCGCCAAGTTCCGCGGTCAGCTGCGTCAGCGCATCGACGTGACCGACGACGCCGTGCGCCGCTACTACGACACCCATCCCGACAAGTTCACCGAGCCCGAGCGCGTGAAGGTCGCCGTGATCCTGCTCAAGGTTCAGGCGTCCTCGCCGCAGCTGGCCTGGGACGGCGCCCGGGAGGAAGCCGAGCGCATCGTCGAGCGGGTGCGGGCGGGCGGGGACTTCGCCGAGCTCGCCAAGATGCACTCGGCCGATTCCTCCGCGGCTCGCGGCGGCGACCTCGGGTATCTGCACAAGGGGATGCTCGGCACCACGGTGGAGGCCGTGCTCGAGAAGCTGAAGCCCGGACAGGTGAGCGAGCCGGTGACGGTGCTGGAAGGCGTGGCGCTGTTCCGCCTGGTGGATCGGACGGCCTCCCACCTGAGCGAGTTCCAGAAAGTGCGGGAGCGCGCGCGCGATCTGCTTCTCAAGGAAGAGGAGCTGCGGGCCTGGACCACGGCCATCGCGAGGCTGCGCGAGAAGACGCCGATCCGGCTGGAAGAGAAGTACCTGATGCCGGGCTGACACAGCACCGGCGACTTCGAAGAGTCATCGTGTCCGGCGCGTGAATGCGTCCGAGGCACGCGACCAGGGATGGGCAGGAAGGCATGGCATGCACAGCCGCCCGGTACGACACCGCGGGGTTCGGGCGCTCGGTCTGGCAGCGTTGTGTCACGCGGTCGTGCCCGCGGTCGCGCAGGAGCGTGTAGTGGGGTATCTCGAGTACCAGGGTCGGAGTGAGCACCGCGAGGCGGGCGGCAATCTGTCCTCGCATCTCGCCACGCTGCGGGTGGACGGCAACACGTACATCCGCGCCCCGTGGATCGCGGATCTCTCCGCCGGCCTGGGGCTTACCCTGCGGCGCGTGCGCTTCGATCAGGACTCCCAGGAAGGGTCGGACATCACAGGCAGCGCCCGGCTTCGCCTGTTCCCGCGCAGCCACTTCCCGATCGAGATGTTCGCGGAGCGCGTCGACTCCCAGGTCTCGGGACAGCTGATCGGCCCGAACTTCGTGCAGACCGTCGTCGGCATTTCGCAGAACTACGCACCTTCGCCCGGGCAGCGGTACTTCGCTAGCTTCCGGCACACGGACAGGGACGACGAGCGCCGCGACCTGGGCGGCATCACCACACACACCAGCAACAATTTCGCGAGTGTCGGCATGAACCAGACGTTCGCGAAGCAGCAGTTCGACGTCCGCGCCGACTACGACGAACTGGAGCGCAATCAGCCGCAGCGTGCGGACACGCGAATGGTCGGTCTGCTGCGGCACCGGTTCGGCGCCAGCCCCGATCTCAACGTGGACAGCCTGGCGTCGATGACAGACTCCGACATCGACGAAGCCACGGGGGACACGCGCAACCGCCTGTGGCAGGCGAACAGCAATCTGTTCTGGCGGCCGCAGACGGTGCGTCCCACCCTCGTGACGGGGTCCGTCCTGTTCAACTCGCAGGACATCACAGCGTCCACGGGGTCCCAGCTCACCCTCGAGACCATGGTCGCCAGTGCCGGCGCCAACCTGCAGTACAACCCGAGCCTCACGCTTCGCAGTTCGGCCAACGTCACGCAGGTCCAGGCCGGGGATGTCACCCAGCAGTCGATGCTCACGCGGGTCGGCGCCACCTATTCGCCGCGCGAGACGCCGTGGGGAATGTTCTTCTATCGGCACTCGGTCGTGGGGGATGTCGGGCACCGCGCCGACGATGTCCGGGGCGACCTTCAGGAATACAGCGGCGCGTTCAGCCATGGGCTCACGCGGATGGTGACGACCCCAGACGGTTCGCGCAGCGGCGGGCTCACGCAGGTCGTGACCGGGCTGCGGGACTCCGAAGGGCGGTCCCAGACCAACCTGATCCACTCCCTGTCCGTGGACTGGTCGAAGTACGGCACGGCGGACTACTTCAGCGCGCGCGGCGTCGTGAGCGACACGCGGCGCTACGACAGCCTGCTGGGCGACACCGGATTCCAGCTCGTGAACCTGCAGGTGAACGGCCGGCTCATGCTGTCCCGGCTGTCCTCCTGGCAGGGCAACGTCACCGTGCAGACCACGCACAACGACACCACGGTGATCGAGAGTCCGTGGGTCATGAGCACCAGCGCCAACATCACCTATCAGCGGGAACGTGTGTTCAACGTGCCGCTGATGCGGTTCACGTCGGAGTTCCGCGCCCTGAGCGACGACCTCGCGAATGCCACGCAGGACCGGTTCATTCTCGAGCGGCGCGCGCGCTGGAGCTGGACCAACCGCCTGGACTACACGGTGGGACGGATCCAGATGAGCCTGCGAGGCGCGGTAGGTGAGGTAGACGGCCGGCGGCAGACCCTCGTCTACGTTCAGCTCCGGCGGTTCTTCGGGCAGCCGGCGCAGTAGCCATGACATCACGCAAGACGACGCAGACACGTTCAGGAGAGCGACGATGAAGACGGAAGTGTTGGGGCGGCTGCGCCGCTTCTGGATCGGGGTGGCGATGTTCGCGTTCGCCGCAGGCGGGCTCGCGATACTCGCGCCCGAAGGCAACGCCGAGTACGCGGATGTGGTCATCAACAACTACTCGGACAAGGCCGGCATGCGGCCGGTTGTCTTTCCCCACTGGTTCCACCGCGTCCGATTCCGGTGCAAGGTCTGCCACGCGGACCTCGGCTTCCAGTTCAAGGCCGGGGGGAACGACATCAACATGGTGAAGATCATCGAGGGCCAGTTCTGCGGCGCGTGCCACAACGGCGAGATCGCCTGGTCTGTAGAGAACTGCAATCTTTGCCACAGCGCTGTTCCCAACACGCCGACGCAGGTGCACGAGAGCACGCTCCAGAAGCTTGTCGCGCCGGCCGGCGACCGGAAGAAGTAGGGAGAGCCACCATGAGACCCTGGAAGCTCGGTGCATGGCTGATCCTCGGGCTGGCGCTGACGGCGGGCGCCATGCTCACCGAGGCGGCGGACCCCAACACCTTCAACCGCCTGCTGCCGTCGGCAGCCAAGCGCAACCCGCCGCCGCCCGACGACGGCATCCACGATCCGGTGAACGAGGGGACGCACATGCTGCAGCCCCCCAAGGACGCCTTCGGCCAGCTGCCCAAGGCGCCGTCGGGCAACTACATCGACTGGGTGAAGTCGCTCGACGGCAAGAAGATCCAGCCGCGCTACGACCGCATCGACACGGCGGCGGAACCCATCGTGATGGACCTCAACATCGTGCGGGAGGTGAAGGGCTCCATGCCCGACGTCGTCTATCCGCACAAGCAGCACACCGAGTGGCTCGACTGCTCGAACTGCCATCCGGCGATCTTCGTGCCGCAGAAGGG
>CAZEDA010000022.1:11669-21467 GCA_964510915.1 uncultured Rhodocyclaceae bacterium
GGAGCGGCGGCCAGTCCCGGCGCGGGTGCCATCGAGGCGAAGCTGCGGCTGCTCGACGCGATGCTGGGTCCTGCGGGGGCGGCGAGCCGGATCGAGAAGAGCGACGTCGCCGCGGCACGGGAGCGGCTCGAACATGCGCGAGGGCTGCGCACTCAGGCAGGCACTTCTGTCGCGGAAGGTCGGACGAAGGAAGCGGAGGCCCAGGTGAACGAGGCGTTGAAGGAGGTGGGTGCTGCGCTGAAGCTCGTCGGCAATCCGGAGGAGGCGCGCGCCTCGGCACGACGCCGCGCAGCCGAACTGCACGATCGCGTGGCCGGCTTTCGGGAAGCCTATCGGCGCGTCGTCGCCGAGAAGAGCCGCTCACGCGGGGGCACGATCGACGAGACCGGGCTCGACGCTGCGCTGGATCAGGCCGCGAAGCTGGCGCGGGAGGACAGACACGGCGAGGCGATCGCGCTGCTGTCACCCTGGGCGGATCGGCTCGAGACCGAACTCACTCGCCTGCGCGAGAAGCAGACGCTCGTGCATGAGCTGCGCTTCGAGACGCCGGAGGCCGAGTATGCGTACGAGCGGGGCCGCAACCACAGCTACGAGCTGCTGATCGGCATCGCGCTCAAGGACAGCGCGTTGAATGCGCGCCTGCGCGAGAGCGCGGAGCAGGCGGTCCGGGACAACCGGAGCGCGCGGGAGCAGGCGGACGAGACTGCGAAGGGAGGAGCAACGGGCGATGCGTTGAAGGCCCTGGAGGCGAGCACGGGCACGCTGATCAAGGTGCTGCGCGCGACGGGGATGCCCATACCGTAGGGATAGAGGTGCGGAGCCATGGCGATGGACGCAGGAAGGCGGGGACGCGGGCGGCGCTGGATCGCCTGCGGATGGGTGGCGGTGAGTCTGTGGTGTGGTGCCGCGTCCGCAGGCATGCCGGAAGGCGGCGATGCCCACGGGGGACGCCTGCAGTTCGTGCGCTCCCTCATCGAGGAGTCGTCGGCCGCGAAGCGTGTGGCCGCGAGCCAGAGCGTGGAGGCGAGGAACGCGCGCGAGAAGGCGAGGGCGCTGCACCGCGAGGCGGAAGCCGCGCACGCGGCCGGCGATCACGCGCGCACCGAGCAGCTCCTCGGGCAGGCGAGCAAGACGATGTTCGAGGCGGTGCGGCTCGCCGAGAGCGCTCAGACCGACGGCAATGCCGCAGCCAAGAAGGAGAAGGACTTCGACGCGAGGCTCGCCAGCATCGAGGCGCTCGTCGCGGCGTACGACCGCGTGTGCGACGAGAAGAAGTGTCCGGACGCGGAGCGCACGGAGGTGCGCAAGCAGGTGTCCGTTCGTGTCGGTGAAGCGCGAAAGAGCCGGACGCAGGGCGACATCGACGCCGCCCGGTCGCGGCTGGACCAGGCCTACGTGGCCATCAAGGTGGCCATCGAGCATCGGCGTGGCGGCGACACGCTGGTGCGGTCCCTCCAGTTCAAGAACAAGGAGGAGGAGTACCGCTATGAGCTCGACCGCAACGACACGCATCGGATGCTGATCACGGTGCTGGTGGGTGACAAGGCCGGTGCCGCAGGGGCGGCGGCGATGCAGAAGCTCCTGGAGCAGGCGGCGCAGTTCCGGGCCCAGGCCGAGAAGGAGGCCGCTGGCGGCCGGTTCGAGGCCGCCGTGGAGAGTCTCGAGGCCGCCACGAAAGAACTGCAGAAAGCGCTGCGGGGCGCGGGCATCTACATCCCCGGATGAGAGGACGCATGAACAGCACCGGATGGTGGAGGCAGGCGTGGCGCGTGGCACTGTTCACGGTGTCGATGCTTGTGCTGACCGCGGCGAGCGGCGGCGATACGCGCAAGTGGAAGTCCATCGCCGAAGACGGTCTGCACGACGGCGACAACCCCGCTGCCGCCTCGCTCCAGTCGCCCGGCGAGGCGCTCAAGATGCTGCCGCCGGACGGCGCAGGCAACCAGGTGAACTGGGTGAAGGCGCTGCGCGACGGTTACGTGAAGCCGCGCACGACACTCAACGAGACGACGCCAGTGCAGACGCTCGACGCGGACATCCTGATGAAGCGTACCGTCGAGATGCCCTACGTCCGCTTTCCGCACCTGGCACATACCGAATGGCTGGAGTGCAGCAACTGCCACGAGAAGATCTTCAAGTCGAAAGCCGGTGCGACGCCCGTCAACATGTTTGCGATCCTGCAGGGCGAATACTGCGGGCGCTGCCATGGGGCCGTCGCCTTCCCGCTCACGGAGTGCAACCGGTGTCACAGCGTTCCGCACAAGGCCGTCAAGGAGAAGCCATGAGTCGTCCGCGCCGCCGCCACGGGACGGCGAGACCTTGAGTGGGGTCGCGCCGTGTCGACGCCGTCCCGCGTGAATCGCCTGCGCACGACTGCGGCGCATCGGGCCCGCGCGTTCGTGCTCGTCGCCCTCGGTCTTGGCACGGTGCTGCCCGGCAACGGTGTGGCCGAGTACGGCGATGTCGTGCTGAACAAGCGTGCCGAGCGCGAGGGCATGGCGCCAGTCGTATTCCCGCACTGGTTCCACCGTATCCGGTTCCGGTGCAAGGTCTGTCATTCCGAACTGGGATTCGAGATGCGCGCCGGCGCCAACCAGGTGACGATGGCCGAGATCGTCCAGGGGAAGTTCTGCGGTGCGTGCCACAATGGGACCATCGCGTGGTCGACGGAGAACTGCAAGTTGTGTCACTCGGGCGCCCCCAACCTGCCGAGCCGCATCCACGGCAGCCATGAAACGCTCGGGCCCGGACGCTGGTAGAGGAGGGCAGACCATGTTTCCACGCGAAGGCATTCTTCCGTTCGTCACGACGCTCTGTGTCGCGATGCTGTCCGGGTGCCAGGGTGCCTTCGACCGCGCCGCGCCGCCGACCGAACTCACCTGCGTTGCCTCGGATGCTCCGCTCCAGGCCGCGGTCCTTTCCCAGTACCGTTCGGGCATGGCCCAGGACGATCCCACGCAGATGCCGTCGGCGGCCGCTGCGGCACCGCAGTGGCTCTCGCTGGCGCGTCCCGTCCAGGTGGCCGCGAGCGGCAACGACGTGTTCATCGCCGACGGCGGTCTCGGTGCGGTGATCCGGTCCGATCGCTTCGGCCAGTCCTTCTCTCGCGTGGCTCGTCTCCCCGGTGCTCGCATCGGCGGCCTCGCGGCGGATCGCTTCGGGACCCTGTTCCTCGCCGTGCCCGCCGAGCGCGCGATTCTCCAGATCGGACGCAACGGGCTTGCCGATCGTGCCATCGGTCACGATGGCGTCCTCGGCGCACCGGTGGACGTTGCGGTGGACGACAACGGCAACCTCTACGTGGCCGACGAACTCGGGGCGCGTGTCGTGGCGTTCGACCGGCTGGGCCAGGTGACCGCCGTCGTGGGCGAACGTGGCGGCGCGGCCAATCCGTTCCGGAGCGTGAATGCGATCGCGCTGGGTCCCGAAGGCGTCTACGTGCTCGATGCGACGGCCCGTCAGGTCGTCATCGTGGCGCCGCGGGGTCCGATGCTCCGGGCTTTGCCGCTTCCCCGGGAGGTTGCCAATCCCGTGGCGATAGCCGTCGATCGCTGGGGCCGCATCTTCGTCGCCGGGCGCGGCGCGGGCGTATTCGTGCTGGACACCGACACGCCGACGGTCACGCCTCTCGGCGGGGTGCCCACTGCTGTCGACATCGCGGACCTGTACTTCGACGAGCAAGGCATCCTTTACGTCGCGGATGGCGCCGGCGGCGTGGTGAGCGCGGTGCAGGTTCCGCCGCGGTGCCGGTAGCAGCGGCGATCGCGGCGGCGATGCGGAGGTCGATCGTGTCGGCGGCGATTGCAGCATGTCTGTGGGGCTGCGCGAGCACGCCACCGGAATTCACGCTCACGCCTGGCGCCGTTTCCGCCGCGGACAGCGTCACCTGGCCCCTCGCGCCCGAGATACCCCGCTATGCCTACGCCGGCGAACTCGTCGGCGAAGGCAACTTCGTCCAGCGCGCACCGAAGCGTTCGGCATTCGTCCGCGCGCTTCGTGCCGTTGTGGGCCTCGACGAAGACAACGGCCGGCCGAAGGTGCTGATGCGTCCGCAATCCGGCATGGTCGACGCCGCCGGCCGGATCCTCGTCACCGACGTCGGACGCGGCGGCGTGTTCGTCTTCGATGCGAAGGCGGGCGATCTGGTGTTCTGGGATCAGGCCGACAACGGCGCCGGCTTTGTCTCGCCACTGGGCATCGCGCCGGGGCCCGGCGGCGAGATTCACGTCGCCGATGCGGAGCTGAAGCGCGTGGTGCGACTCGACGCCACCGGGCGGCCCATCGGCGCCTTCGGTGCGGGCGTTCTCGAGCGGCCGACGGGACTCGCCCGCGACACGGTGCGGGGCCTGACGTATGTGGCGGACACCGGCGCCCACGACATCAAGGTGTTCGACGATCAGCGCAATCTGGTGCGGCGTCTCGGAGGTCCCGGTGTCGAGCCGGGCCGGTTCAACCGCCCCACGTTCCTGGCGATGCAGGGCGATGCGCTCGTGGTGAGCGATACGCTGAATGCCCGTGTGCAGGTGATCTCCACCGATGGCGTACCCGAGCGCGAGATCGGCCGCCGTGGCATCTACGTGGGCAATCTCGTCCGGCCCAAGGGCGTGGCGACGGACCGGGACGGCAACGTGTATGTGGTGGAGGGCTATCACGACCACCTGCTCGTGTTCGACGCGCGCGGACAACTGCTGCTGCCCATCGGCGGCACCGGCAACGGCCCGGGCAAGTTCTTCCTGCCCGGGGGCGTCTGGAGCGATGGGTCCGATCGGATCTTTCTCGCCGATGTGTTCAACGGCCGCGTGGTCGTGTTCCGCTATCTGGGAGCACAGCCGTGATCGCGCGGAAGACGCTATGGCGATGGGGGCTGACGCTGCTGGTGCTGGGCGGCGTGGCCGGCGGGCTGAGGGCGGACCGCACGCCCAACATCGTCAACACGAAGCACAACCTGTCGGTGAGCGGGCCCGGGACGGTCAAGTCTTCGACCAACAACGAAGTGTGCGTGTTCTGCCATACGCCGCATGGGGCTTCGACGGCGCCCGGTGCGCCCCTGTGGAACCGGCAGCTGTCCGGGCAGACCTACACCGTGTACGAATCGTCTTCGCTCGATGCGCAGACCATCGCCGGTCAGTTGCTCGATCAGCCGGCCGGCAGTTCGAAGCTGTGTCTGTCGTGTCACGACGGCACCATCGCGATCGGCTCCGTCAACGTGCTGGGCGGCCAGCGCAGCGCCAGCATCAACGTGACCAACACGGGCCCCGGCGGTGTCATGCCGCCCGGCGCAGGGCTCACGACCGGCTTCACGCGAAACCTAGGCACGGATCTCAGCAACGATCACCCGTTGTCCGTCACGTACGATGCCGCGCTGGCCGCCGCCGATGGTGAGTTGCGCAATCCCGCACTGTCCTCGCATATCGGCACGAGGGCGCCCGGCGTGCGCTTTCCGGTGCCGCTCGAACCCACGGGGCCGCTGGGCCAGTCCCAGGTGCAGTGCGGAACCTGCCACGACCCGCATCTGCACGACCCGGTCGCCAACGGTCCCATCAAGTTCCTGCGGCTCGAGCGGTTCCAGAAAGGACCGCCCGTGAGCGGGTCCTTCAGCCAGAACCAGGATCTCGTGTGTCTGGGCTGCCACGAGAAGAAGGGGTGGCCGCAGTCGGCGCATGCGAACAGTGTCGTCGCCGACGAGATCTACACCGCGAGCGCCGCGGCGCAGCGGGAGTTCCCGCCCGGTCTGCATGTGTGGCAGGCGGCGTGCCTCAACTGCCACGATCCGCATACGGTCCACGGCGCGCGACGGCTCGCGCGAGAGGGCACGGACAGCCTCACCTCACCCAAGAGCGGCGGCGCGTCGGCGATCGAGGAGACCTGCTTCCAGTGCCACTCGCCGAACCCGGCGATCGCCAACACCGCGTTGCAGGTGCCGGACATCAAGTCGGAGTTCCTGCTGCCGAGGCGCATGCCGATCACGTCGCTCGACCAGCAGGCGCAGGGGGAGGTGCACGACATCCGCGATGCGGACTTCCGCGAACCGGTCGGGCTGCTGGGCAAGGGCAATCCCAACAATCGCCACGCCGAGTGCACCGATTGCCACAATCCCCATCGCGTCGTGCGCAACCGGCTCTTCAACAACACGGACGACTCGACGCGCGCCACGCATCCCCACACGCCCGGTGGCGTCCATACCAACATCGCCTCCGGCGCGCTGCGCGGCACGTGGGGCGTGGAGCCGGTGTTCAGTTCTGCAGCTTTCCTCTCGCTCCCGGTGCGCTACGACAGTCGTCACGGCGACGCTGGCGACGGCGCGAGCACGGCAGTGACCAACACGTACGTCACGCGCGAGTACCAGGTGTGTCTCAAGTGCCACTCCGACCACGGCTACAACGACGCCGGCACGTATCCGTTCGGCGGGCGTCCGAGCCCGGGCGACTCCGGCGGCACCACGACATCCGGCACGAACAACCTCACCCAGTACACGAACCAGGCGATGGAATTCCAGGCCCCGCTGGCGCATCAGGGAGAGACCACGGCGTCCGATTCCGGCGCGGGCTCCGGCTTCACCACGAACAATCACCGGTCGTGGCACCCGGTGATCGAAGCGACCGGCAGGACCGCGGGCATCCGCAACGCGTCGGCCGGTGCGTTCGTGGCGCCCTGGAATGCGGGCGTCGGCACGCAGACGATGTACTGCTCCGACTGCCACGGCGGCAGCACGGCGCCCAACACGGTGGTGCCTTCGGGCGTCAGGCCGTGGGGACCCCATGGTTCCGAGCACGACTTTCTGCTCAAGGGCACCTGGGATTCCCGCACCGGCAGCGGTTCGCGAGATGCGCCGGGCACGACGGACCCCAACAACGGCGTGTGCTTCAAGTGCCATGACTATCGCACGTACGCCGACCGCAACGGCGACAGCAATTCGAGCGGCTTCGGCGGGCCGAAGAGCAACAATCTCCACGCCTTCCACACCGACAAGCTGGAGCGCATCCGCTGCAGCTGGTGCCATACGGCGGTTCCGCACGGCTGGAAGAACAAGGCACTGCTGGTCAATCTCAACGACGTCGGCGCGGAGGCGGGGCTCGCCGCATCGACGGAGGTCCCGATCACCGGCGCCAACGTCGTATACAACCAGGGGCCCTACTACAACAACGCCAAGCTGAAGGTTCGGACGTTCGCGCGAAGCGGAAGCTGGCAGGACACCAACTGCGGCTCGGCCAGCGGGGCAGGCGGTGTCGGTCGCGACTGGATGCGCAACGTGTGTTTCGCGCCGCCATGATGCGCATCCTGCGATGGACCGGTTCCACCCGTGCCGCGCTCTGGTGGCTGCTCGCGCTGATCGTCACCATCGTGGCGTGCCGCTTCGGGCCGAGGGAGGACTACACGCCCGTGGCGCTTCCGCTCGCGGCGATTGCCGTGAGCATTGCGGTCGGCATGGTCACGAACCGGCGGATGCGTTCGTCACTGCCGCTCGCGGTCTTCCATGCGTCGCTGTCTCTGCTGTGCGTGCTTGCCGGGCTGGCCGTCGTCTGGCGCTTCGAAGGGCGCGTCGAGATCGTGGAAGGCACGACGTTCGATCCGGAGTCGGTGGAAGTCGTGCGGGCGGCGCCCGGCGGTCGTCGGGGGCCCGCGGCCGGGGCCTTCGAGCAGGCCGATGTGCGGGTGCATTTCCGAGGCGCGCTGCATCGTGAACGCACCGAGTCCGTCCTTCAGATCGGCTATCGTGCCGTGGTCCTGTCCGACAAGGAAGGCCTCGTCGTCGACGGATTCCGGTTCGCGCCCACGAGCAACAAGGGGTTCGCGCTCGCGGTGACGTGGCGAGGGGATGACGGGTCGGTCGAATCCGGCTGGTTGCATCTGCCGTCGTTCCCGGCGTTCGAATGGAAGCAGGAGAACGTATGGCAGACGCCGGGCGGGGTGCGAGTCACCATCGGCGTGGTGCCGCCCGCCGTACCCCAGAACGACGCCTGGGTGCTGGACCGGCGTCTCGCGCCGCGGGCCGTTCACGTCATCGCAGGCGACGAGCGCACGACGACGACTCTCGGGGGGGCGGTGCGGGTGCCTGGCGGCAGGCTCCAGGTCGATGACGTCCGTCTCTGGATGGGATACCGGGTCACGCGAGATCCGGCGGCACCGTGGCTGTTCGCGGTGGCGAGTGTCGGTCTCGCCGCACTCGGTCTGCACGTGTGGCGAGGGCCGTCCCGACGTCGTGCAGTCGCGCTTCGCGAGCGGGAGGAGACCGATGGTCTGGTCCGATCCTGAGATCGTGCTCGTGCGCGCCGGTGTGTGCGGCTACGGTGTCGCACTCGCCTGGCATTGGCTTGCCGGCCGTCGCGGCGGTGTCTCGTTTCGCGGCGTCACGGTGCTCACGGCGGCCGCGGTGGTCTGTCTCGGCGCAGCGATCGCGGTGCGCTGGTCGCAGTCCGGCCAAGGCCCCTTCCTGACGCTGTACGAGATTCTCCTGTCCTCCACCTTCAGTCTCGGGCTGGTGTTCGTCGCGGCGTGCATACTGACCCGCGTGGCGGGGTTCACGGCGACACCCGTTCTCGGCGTGCTCGCGGCGCTCGGGCTCTGGACGCTGTCGGTATCGCGGGATGTGGTGCCGCTGCCGGCCACCTTCGACAATCCCTGGCTCTGGGTGCACCTGACGGCGGGCAAGCTGTTCCTCGGGGCGTGTCTGCTCGGCGCCGCCGGCGCTGCGGCGCTGGCGATGGGCCGCACTACGGCAACCGATGCCCGGGACGCCTTCGTATGGCGCGCCGCGCTGACGGCGTTCGTGTTCGAAGGCTTCATGCTGCTGAGCGGCGCCGTCTGGGCGCAGGACGCCTGGGGCCGCTACTGGGGCTGGGACCCGCTCGAGACGTCGGCGCTGCTCACCTGGCTCGTTCTCGGCGCGCTGCTGCACGCGCGGGTGTCGTTCGCGCTGCCGGACTGGGCGGCTCGGCTCTGGCTGAACGGTGTATTCGTTCTGGCCGTGCTGACTTTCTTCGGGGTGCCGTTCTTCAGCCTGGCCCCCCACAAGGGGATCGTCTGAGGCTGCCCTTCAGCGGCGGGTGCGTGCGCGCAGTCCGATGAGCCCGAGGCCCGCGGCGAGCAGGGCCCAGCTTTCCGGTTCGGGCGCGGGGGACTGCACCAGCGACGCCGACTGCACATTCATCACGTCGACGGCCCAGTTGCCGGTGCGCGCATTCCAGGGCAGCACGCCGCTCACGTCGCAGAAGCGGTCCGCTTCGCAGAAGGTCATGGTCGGCGTGAAGTTGCCCCGTCCCGCCCGGGTGAAGATGTCGTCGAACGTCGGGCCGAGCGCGCTGTTGTCGTACTGGGTGATGGCCAGGCGATACTCGCCGGCACCCAGTTCGATTTCCATCAGCACGTCGAATTTCTGGTGCGTGAAAGGGTCTTCGGGCACGCCCAGGCTGTCGTCCCCGGCGCTGATGATGTCGCCGGACGGATGGGCCAGGGCGAGGCCCGGGTCGAAGCCGCCTCGCGGGATGACCTCACCGGCTGCGTTGATGCCGCCGGCGTAGGACAGCGTGCGGATGGTGACGGTCGACAGCGCGCCGACGGTGAAGTCGATGAACTGGATGTCATCGTCGAATTCGAAGGTACCGCGGAAGGAAAGGTCGGCCGCGGCAGCGGGCACGGCCGCCATCGCGCCGGCGAGAAACATCGAACGTCCGAGAGCACCCCATTGCATGACCTGCACCTCCGCACCCGAGTCGTGGAATGTCGGGCCATGGGAAGCGGACGCCTCGGCACGGCGGGACCTCCTGCATAACGACTCGCGGGGCGCAGGATTTAGGGACG
>CAZEDA010000023.1:0-11260 GCA_964510915.1 uncultured Rhodocyclaceae bacterium
TCGCGCGACGCACCAGGGACAGCATGTTGTCGAAGGATTCGCGCGCCGTGTCGCCGAAGGCCACGATGCCGTGACTGGCGAGGATCAGGCCGATCGTCCCGGGTGTGCGGCGCGCCTCGAATACCTGGTGACAGGCGAGCGCGAGCTCGAAGCCCGAATGGCGGAACGGCACCCAGGGTGCTGCGTCCCCGAACACCTCCCGGGCGACGTGCTCGCCGTCCTCGGTGTTGATGAGCGCGAGTACCGCATCGGCATGCGTGTGTTCGACGAACCTCGCGGGGATCGCCGCGTGCAGGAGCGTCTCGATCGAGGGGCGGGGCGCGGATGCGTCGAGCTTGAGCGGCGCCAGCGCGGTCATGAGGCCATCGTTGTCCAGGACGGACTTACCCAGGAGGCCAAAGGCGGGAAGCTGACGGATCGGCGTGAAGTCCCTCTCCACGACTTCGGCCAGATCGGCGCCGCTGCCCTTCACGAAGAGGCAGGGTTCCGTCGTGCCGTCCGGATGGGTCCAGGGAGCCTTCAGGGACGTGTTGCCGCCTCCGTAGAGGGTGAGCGTGGCGTCCCCGCCCAGCCATCGGGACGTCAGCGCCCGCAACGCCAGCTCGCTGGTGCACGCTGCAGATGCCTGATCGTCCCAGACCGCTGGCCTGGAGTCTCCTGGTCTAGCGGCGTCTTGCATGACTCGCCCGGTCGCGACGGAACTGAGTCGGCACGATGGCGTGCCGGCGCGAACCTTCCCTAGAATCGATACTCATGAATCATCCGTTGAATCACGAAGAGTTCGTCCTCTCGCTGGTGTCATGGAACAGTGCTTCGGACGCCCTGTCGAGGGTAAGGCGCGCCGTGTTCATTGTCGAGCAAGGCGTGCCGGAATCCCTGGAGTGGGATGACGCCGATGCCGTTAGCATCCATGCCCTGGCGATGGCCCCGGACGGAGAGCCCATCGCCACCGGTCGTCTGCTGCCGGACGGTCATATCGGGCGGATGGCGGTTCTGCCGGCCTGGCGCGGTCGCGGGGTGGGCGGGGCCATCCTGTCCCTGCTGGTCAAGCAGGCGCAGACCCGCGGTGACCGGGAGATCGCGCTCGCGGCACAGGTCCATGCCATAGGCTTCTACGAGCGCGAGGGGTTCGTGGCGGAAGGCCCGGTGTTCGACGATGCCGGGCTGCCGCACCGGCGCATGGTGCTCAGGCCTGCCCCGGGAACACCGGCATCCTGACCGTGGCCCGGACGCGCCCGATACAGCGGCCGTCGGGGGCGAAAGTGTGCTCCTGCAGCACCGCGAGCCCGGTGCGATCGATCGTCAGGACGGTGCTGCAGCGCGTGCCGTAGTCCGGCGAGACGATGAATGCCGGGGCGAGGCGCCGCTCCCATTCGAGCCCGATGCCCGTGTCGGGGAGGTCGTGGTCGGGGGCTGCGGTCCGGTCCTGAAGCGCGGCGAACAGAGCCGCATCGACCGGACGGGAGGCCTGGGCGGCCAGCGCATCGTCCATGGCCTGCTGCAACCGCCGGACCTTGGGCCAGGGTGTGCCGAGCAGATGATTGCTGAGAGCGTGGACGCCATCGGCGAGCTTTCTCGGCGCGTCGCCACGGTTCGATCCATACCAGAGACCGGTGTGGTCGCCGGCGATCAGGTTGAAGCCGTCGTAGGCCGATTCGGGGTGGGCGTGCCCCTGCAGGAATGACTCGGCCGTGTGCGCGCCGCCCTGCAGGAAGTCCGTGACCATCGCCCCGCGGGACGGCGCCGTGGCGCTGCGTGGGCGTGACGGGTCCCGGTAGTTCGTCACCACGGCGAGCGCGCCGCGTTGGGAGACGCCGAGCCAGGTCCCGCCCTTTTCCAGGTCCCGTCCGGCGACGAGGTCCGGGGCGTCCAGCCAGCGATGGGCGGGTGCCGCGGGTCGGCGGTGGAACTCATCCCGGTTGCCTGCGAGGATGACCGGGAAGTCGGGGTGGCGCCGCAGGGCAACGACGATCAGGCACACAGGCAGTCAGTCCTCGAAGCATTCGACATGGCGGCTGCGTCCGGGCTCCACGAGGTCTCCGAGCAAATGGGCTGCGCTCAGGCGCTCCAGCGTCGAGGCGAACGCCTCGCGATCCTCGACATTCTCGAAGACTTCCATCCACAGAAGGGGTTCATCGGCCCGGTGCAGCAGGCGCCCCGGCGTGCCGGTCGCTTCGCGCATCGCCTCAAGGAACCGCGCCACCTGTGCGCTTGCCGTGGTGGCGACCGCCGGGTCGACGGCGTAGTAGACGTAGAAGTGGAAAGCCAATCAGTCGTCCCGCACCACGCGAACCGCGAGGGTCACGGTGGCCGGCCCGACCCGAAGCACCTGATTGCGGCTGGCTTCGAGATCGACAACGGCAAGCACGTCGGCGGTTGCGTTCCCGGTATCCGCAAGGAGGATGGTGCCGACAGGGCGGTCTTCCTCGCCGGTGACGGTGTCCCCCGGCGCTGCGGGCGTGCCCGTCGGCAGGGTGAGTCGCAGCAAGTGCCGCTTCACCTCTCCCAGATACCGGGCCCGAGCGACTACCTCCTGCCCGGGGTAACAGCCCTTGCTGAAGCTCACGCCGCCCTGCCGGTCGAGGTCCACCATCTGGGGAACGAAAGCCTCGGCCGTGGCAGGCAGAATCCACGGCGCGCCCAGGGCGATGTCGACAGACCACCCGGGGCGATCATTGCCCCTCGGCTCTGTCTGCGGGGGCGTGTCTGCTGCCACCCAGCCTTCGCCCAGACCCCAGACGCAGCGGTCTCCGACGCGACGGATCTCGCCGGCCGCAGGCCCTGCGGGGAGCCGGCCAGCCTCGCAGGCGGTGCCCAGATCGGTGAACGTCACCTTCGCCCGCAGTACGAATCGGCGCAGCCGGGTGACGAAGTCCGTCGCCAGGGCAGCCGGCAGCTGCAGCACCCAGGTGTCCCCGAGGCGTCCGAGCCGGAAGGTGGTCAGGAGGCGGCCCTTCGCGGAGCAGTAGCCTCCCCACTGCCAGTGCCCGTCGGGAAGCGCGGCGACATCGCAGGTGAACTGGCCGTTGAGGAAGGTGGCACTGTCGCGCCCTTCCACGAGGATGGATGTGAGGGGAGGGGAGGAGTCGGTGCCGGGTTCGAATTCGAAGGGTGGTTGCATGCGCTGCCGGAAACGGAAAACCCGCGCTGCCGCCTCGGAGGATGTCCGGGGCCGGATGGACACGGGGAACGGGTTGCTGGGATTATAAGGGCGTCATTTTCACAGTCACGTCGCCGTGGTGCCGCTTCGCGTCGAACACGTCACCCTGGGAGCATCCCGCAAACTGAGTGCGGCCCTGGCCGGGGCTCATCTGCTGGCGGGCGGCGTGCCCTGGCTCCTGGGCATGCTGCCCATGGCTGCTGTGACCATGTCGCTCCTGGTTCTGGTGGCGGGCTGGTTCCAGATCCGTCGCCAGGCCCTCCGCCTGCCGCCCGACGCCGAGCGGACGCTCTCCCTCCGGGCCGACGGGCAGGTGCTGGTGCGAACGCAGGACGGGCGCGAGCTCGACTGCCGCCTGGAAGACAGCCCCATCGCCACGACGTACTGGATCATGCTGCGCCTGCGAGAGGCTGATGGATCGCGCCGGGCAGTCCATATCGCAGACGATGCCTGCGGGCCCGACGCCCACCGCCGCCTGCGGGTCTTCCTGCGATGGGCGCTCCAGCCCGATGAACAATCTCCGATACACGGTTGAACTCCGGACCCCGTGCGCTGTCCCTGACGACGATTGGTGCCGGAGGAGCGGGCCATGCCTGCAGTCCGTCCGGTTGACAGCCCGTTCGTGTTCGGGTTTCGGCCCGTGGCGGTGGCAGATATACTCCGCCGGCTTCCTTGACGTGGCAGACAGTGGGTCTGCCCGCACGGCGAACGAACCGGGACGGGGTGAATGAGTGATCGGGAGATCGACCAGCAGTTGGTCGAACGAGCGCAGCGCGGCGACAAGCGCGCTTTCGAATTGCTGGTCGTCAAGTACCAGCGCAAGCTCGGGCGGCTGCTGTCCCGTTTCATCCGTGATTCGGCGGAAGTGGAGGACGTAGCGCAGGAGGCGTTCATCAAGGCGTATCGGGCCTTGCCCTCGTTCCGCGGGGACAGCGCCTTCTACACCTGGCTGTATCGCATTGGCATCAACACCGCCAAGAACTATCTCGTCGCCATGGGCCGCAGAGCCCCGACCACGACGGAGTTCGACAGCGAGGAAGCCGAGAATTTCGAGGACGGTGACCAGCTGCGGGACGTCAACACGCCGGAGGCGGAGCTGATGACCAAGCAGATTGCGAACACCGTGAACGAAACGCTGCAGGAGTTGCCAGAGGAGTTGAGGATGGCGATCACCCTGCGCGAGATCGAGGGTCTGTCCTACGAGGACATCGCCACGATCATGAACTGTCCCATCGGGACGGTGCGGTCCCGGATCTTCCGGGCGAGAGAGACGATCGCCGAGCGGCTTCGGCCGCTGCTCGGCACGAGCAAGGACAAGCGATGGTAGAGCGGGAACGCGTTTCGGCGCTGATGGACGGGGAACTGGATTCCGACCTGGGTCCGGGGTTCGAGAGGGTGCTGAAGGATGAGGGGGCTGCCGAATGCTGGCGGGACTATCACCTCATCGGAGATGTGATGCGGGGTGAAGCGGGACTGTCGGGAGGGTTTTCTGCGCGCGTGGCCTCAGCGCTCGCGGCAGAGCCGACGGTCCTGGCGCCTCAGCGATCGCGAACGGTCGGATCGGCGAGGGCGAGAACTTTCGCGCTCTCGGCGGCAGCGTCGGTAGCCGGTGTGGCAGTCGTAGTGCTGCTGGCCATGCAGGGTATCCGGAGTCCCGAGAACGGCAACATGGCGTCGGGAACTTCGGCGGGCTCGCCGGCGGTAGCGTCCAATTCGGTCGGCCCCACGACAGGCAAGGGGGAGCCCGACGTGAATGATTTCGTGGCAGCGCATCAGGAGTTTTCTCCGCACGCTCCGTATGTGAGAGCGGGCTACGAGCGCTGACCGGCCGGAAAGAGACGTGATGAGAAGCTCTCTCCGGGTTCTGGCGTGCTGGGCCTGTCTGTCGGGTGTTACGGCTGTCTCGGCTCAGGGGAATTCGGCCCCCCTTTCTCCTGCCGAGAGCATCAGCTGGCTGCAGCGTATCGCGATGTCTGCGCGCCAGTTGAACTACGCCGGCACCTTCATCTACCAGCAGGGCGACGTTGTCGAGAATTCCCGCATCGCGCATGTCGTCGAAGGCGGGAACGAGACCGAACGTCTGGAGACGCTGGACGGCCCGCGCCGGGAAATCGTCCGGAAGAACGACGTGATCTACATCATCAACCCGGATACGAAACAGATCCGGGTGGAGCGTCGGCGCCCTGGACGGTTCTTCCCGCAGATTCTGCCCGACCAGCTTTCGGTCGTCGTCGATCACTATCACGTTCGCAAAGGCGATGTGGAACGGGTTGCCGAACACGAAGCGCAGGCGCTGATCCTCGAGCCCAAGGACGGGATGCGCTACGGCCACAAGTTCTGGGTCGACACCAACTCCGGACTGCTGCTCAAGGCCAAATTGCTGGGCGAGCGGAACACCGTGATGGAGCAGTTCTCGTTCACCCAGGTGCAGATCGGCGGGAACATCCCTCGGGAATGGTTGAAGCCGAGCGTTACGCCGCCGGCGATTCCGGACAAGGCGCGCGACGAACCGCCTTCCGCCGACTCCGCCTGGGAGATCAAGGTTCCGCCGGCCGGATTCCGCAAGGTTGTGGAGACCCGCCGGTATCGCGATCAGGGCGGAACGGTGTCCGTGATCCACATGGTGTGGACGGACGGTCTGGCGGCAATCTCCGTGTTCATCGAGCCTGGTCGGATGGCGAATTCGACAGGCCTGATGCAAAAGGGTCCTTTGAACATTTATACGAGGTCCGTGGGCGATAACCGGGTGACCGTGGTCGGTGAGGCCCCTGCCGTCACGGTGCAGCTGATTGCCGATTCACTCGCCCAGAGAACAAAATAGGCCGTCAGTCCGCGGTCCGAGCCCTTCCGGCATGCCGGCAAGCATGCCGTCCCACCCAGACAGCCAGGAAACCCATACATGACCCGCGTCTTGAACGCCCTGATGTTCCTCGTGCTCGCCCTGCCGATCGCCTCGGCCCAGGCTCGCGAGCTGCCCGATTTCACGGAACTGGTGGAGGAGCAGGGGGCCACGGTGGTCAACATCAGCACCACCTCCGCCAAGGGTGGCGGCGGGCAGGGGGGGGAAGAGGATCCCTTCGACTTCTTCCGCCGTCCCCCGGGGCAGGCGCCCAAGGACAATGAAGCCCGCTCCCTGGGTTCCGGCTTCATCATCAGCGCCGACGGCTACATTCTCACCAATGCCCACGTGGTGGAGGCGGGAGACGACATCACCGTCCGGCTCAACGACAAGCGGGAGTTCACGGCCAAGGTGATCGGCAGCGACCGCCGCTCGGACGTCGCGCTGATCAAGATCGACGCTACGGGACTTCCGGCCGTCAAGATCGGGGATACCTCCAAGCTCAAGGTCGGGGAATGGGTGCTGGCCATCGGCTCGCCCTTCGGCTTCGACAATACCGTGACGGCCGGCATCGTGAGCGCCAAGGGGCGTTCCCTCCCGCAGGAGAACTTCACTCCCTTCATCCAGACTGACGTGGCGATCAATCCGGGCAACTCGGGCGGCCCGCTCTTCAACCTGAAGGGCGAAGTCGTGGGCATCAACTCCCAGATCTACAGCCGGACCGGTGGTTTCATGGGGTTGTCCTTCGCGATCCCCATCGACGTCGCCATGGACATCACCAACCAGCTCCGGACCACCGGGCGTGTCACCCGTGGTCGGATCGGCGTCGTCATCCAGGAGGTCACCAAGGAACTGGCTGAGTCCTTCGGGCTCACCAAACCCCAGGGTGCGCTGGTCAACTCGGTGGAAAAGGGCGGACCGGCCGACAAGGCGGGCGTCGAGACCAGTGACGTCATTCTCAAGTTCGACGGCAAGCCGGTTGCCAGTTCTGCGGACCTGCCCCGCCTGGTGGCCGCCACCAAGCCCGGTACCAAGTCGACGCTGCAGGTGTGGCGCAAGGGCGCGACCCGCGATCTGTCGGTCGTGGTGGGGGAATTGCCGGATGACAAGAAGGTGGCGGAGCAGCGCTCCCGCAAGCCGGGTCAGAAGCCGGCGGACGTGGTGTCGCGCCTGGGAATCACATTCAGCGAACTGACGGCGGAGCAGCGCAAGGAGATGGGGATTACGGGCGGGCTGATGGTCGAGGACGCCCAGGGCAACGCCGCCAAGGCGGGCATCCGCCGCGGCGACATCCTGCTGGCGATCAACAATCAGGACGTCAAGAGCGTGGAGCAGGTGAACCAGCTGGTGAGCCAGTTCGAGAAGTCCCGGAGCGTGGCGCTCCTGATCCGCCGGGGCGAGAGCTCGCTCTATATCCCGTTGCGATTGAACGGGGCGAACTAACCGGGACCGCAGGCACCGAATCCGCTAGAATCCGCGACTCCCATCGTACCTCGGAAAGAGGGGCACCCCGGTGCCCCTTTTTAGTTGATGCAGCGCACGCGCAACTTCTCAATCATCGCCCATATCGACCACGGCAAATCGACCCTGGCGGACCGATTCATCCAGCTGTGCGGCGGCCTCTCCAATCGGGAGATGGAGGAGCAGGTCCTCGACTCGATGGACCTCGAGAAGGAACGCGGCATCACCATCAAGGCCCAGACCGCCGCCTTGCACTACAAGGCACGCAATGGCGAAACCTACCTGCTCAACCTGATCGACACCCCTGGCCACGTCGACTTCTCCTATGAGGTCTCACGATCCCTGGCCGCCTGCGAGGGCGCGCTGCTGGTGGTCGATGCCTCCCAGGGCGTGGAAGCGCAGACGGTCGCCAACTGCTACACCGCGATCGAGCAGGGGGTGGAGGTCGTCCCGGTCCTCAACAAGATCGACCTGCCGTCGGCCGAACCCGACCGGGTCATCGGTGAAATCGAGGACATCGTCGGCATTCCGGCGCAGGACGCCGTCCGTGCGAGCGCCAAGACCGGCGTGGGCGTGGAGGACATTCTCGAGGCCGTCATCGAGCGCATTCCCCCTCCCAAGGGCGACCCCGACGGGCCGCTGAAGGCGCTCGTCATCGACTCATGGTTCGACAACTATGTCGGTGTCGTGATGCTCGTCCGCGTGTTCGACGGCGTCATCACCCCGAAGGAAAAGCTCAAGCTGATGTCCAGCGGCGCGCTCTACCTCTGCGAAGAGGTGGGGGTGTTCACGCCGAAGGCCCGCGCTTCCGATCGCCTCTCCGCGGGCGAAGTGGGTTTCGTCATCGCCGGGATCAAGGAACTGAAGGACGCCAAGGTAGGTGACACGATCACCACCGCCGCTCGCCCTGCGACGGAGGCCCTGCCCGGTTTCAAGGAGATCAAGCCGCAGGTGTTCGCCGGCCTGTACCCGGTCGAACCCAACGAGTACGAGGCCCTGCGGGATGCCCTCGACAAGCTGCACCTGAATGACTCGTCGCTGCATTACGAACCGGAAACCTCCCAGGCGCTGGGCTTCGGCTTCCGCTGCGGCTTTCTGGGCCTGCTGCACATGGACATCGTCCAGGAGCGGCTGGAGCGCGAGTACGACATGAACCTCATCACCACCGCCCCGACGGTGGTGTACCAGGTCGTGATGCGCGACGGCACCTTGCTGGAGGTGGAGAACCCCTCCCGGCTGCCCGATCCCTCCAAGATCGAGGAGATCCGCGAGCCCATCATCACGGCCACCATCCTCGTGCCTCAGGACTACGTGGGCCCGGTGATCACGCTCTGCACGCAGAAGCGCGGCTCCCAGAAGAACATGCAGTACTCGGGACGCCAGGTCGTCCTGACCTACGAACTGCCGCTCAATGAGATCGTCATGGACTTCTTCGATCGCCTGAAGTCCGTGAGCCGGGGTTACGCGTCGCTCGACTATGAGTTCCTGGAGTTCCGCACCGGCGATCTGGTGAAGCTCGACATCCTCATCAATTCCGAAAAGGTCGACGCTCTCTCCCTGATCGTGCACCGCGCGAGTTCCCAGCACCGTGGGCGCGAACTCGCCGCGAAGATGCGCGAGCTCATCCCCAGACAGATGTTCGACGTGGCTGTCCAGGCGGCCATCGGCTCCCACATCGTGGCGCGCGAGAACGTGAAGGCCCTGCGCAAGAACGTGCTCGCCAAGTGCTACGGCGGTGACATCACCCGCAAGAAGAAGCTCCTCGAGAAGCAGAAGGCGGGCAAGCGCCGCATGAAGCAGGTGGGGAGCGTCGAGATTCCGCAGGAAGCCTTCCTCGCGATCCTCCAGGTCGAGGATCGGTGAGCGTCCCCACTTTCCTCCCTACGCCGCAGCTGCCGGCTCGACAGTGAATTCCAACATGCTCCCATTCGGCTTCGCCGGTGTCCTGCTGCTTCTGATCGTTCTGTGCACGATCGTGTGGGCGATCGACAAGTATCTGCTGCGGCCCAAGCGCAGCCGCGATACCGCGCCGCCCTGGTGGGTGGAGTATCCCGTCAGCTTCCTGCCGGTGATCCTCGTGGTGTTCGTGCTGCGATCGTTCCTCGTGGAGCCTTTCAAGATTCCATCGGGTTCCATGATCCCTACGCTCCTGATCGGCGACTACATCCTGGTGAACAAATTCACCTACGGGATCCGGCTCCCCGTCATCAACAGCAAGATCATCCCGATCAGCGACCCCAAGCGCGGGGACGTGATGGTGTTCCGCTACCCCGAGAATCCGTCCATCGACTACATCAAGCGCGTCGTCGGCACGCCCGGCGACACCGTGGAGTACCGGAACAAGCGCCTCACCATCAACGGCAAGCTGATCGAAGTCGAGACCGAGCCCGACTACAGCTATCTGGAACACGGGCTCAACTTCATCACCACCAAGCGCTATCGGGAAAAGTTCGACGGGGACTCCCATTCCACCATCGTGAACCTCGACGCGCCGACCTTGCAGCTGGCCGGAGTGCACCAGTTCGCCCACCGCGACAACTGCGAATACAATGAAGATGGCTTCGTCTGCAAGGTGCCGCCCGGGCATTACTTCATGATGGGCGACAACCGCGATTCGAGCAGCGACAGCCGTTACTGGGGGTTCGTGCCGGACGAGAACATCGTCGGCAAGGCGTTTCTGATCTGGATGAACTTCGGGCAGCTGGGCCGCGTCGGCACAGCCATCGACTAGACGGGGATGACATGAGGAAGCAGCGGGGTTTGAGCCTGATCGGCCTGATTTTCGTGGGCGGTTTGCTGTTCTTCGCAGCGCTGGTGTTCATGAAGGCCCTCCCGGCCTACATCGAGTACTTCACCATCAAGAAGCACATCTCGGAGCTAGCCAAGGGCGGTGAAGGCACCTCGCCCAAGGAAATCCAGATGAGCTTCGACCGCCGCGGGTCCATCGACGACATCACGTCGGTCTCGGGGCGCGATCTCGAAGTCACGAAGCAGGGCGACAGCGTCGACATCCGGCTCAACTACTCCAAGAAGGTGCCGCTGTTCGGGCAGGTCAGTCTCTGCTTCGACTTCGACATCCATAACGGGAGGTGAGGGCGCGTCCCTCGCGATGCACGCCCTCGAAGACAGCTCGGCGCTCGGCTACCGGTTCCGCGACGCGGGACTGCTGCAGCAGGCGCTGACGCACCGCAGTCACAGCCAGCCCCACAACGAGCGCCTGGAGTTCATTGGCGACTCGGTCCTCAACTGCGTCATCGCCGAGGCCCTCTACCTGCGGATGCCCGGGATTCCCGAGGGGGACCTCTCGCGCCTGCGGGCTCGCGTCGTCAACCAGGACAACCTCGAACAGCGCGCCCGAGCACTCGGCATCGGCGCGCACCTGCTGCTCGGCGAAGGCGAACTGCGCAGCGGCGGCGCCGACCGCCCTTCGATTCTGGCTGACGCGCTCGAAGCTCTCATCGGCGCCGTCTTCCTGGACGGCGGCTTCGAGGCGGCGCGCACCACCATCCTCGCTCTGTTCGCCGAGAGCCTGGCCCAGCTGGACGGGCAGGGAGGCGGCAAGGACCCCAAGACCGAACTTCAGGAATGGCTGCAGGCCCGTCGCAAGGCACTGCCCGAATACACCGTGCTCACAATCGGCGGAGAAGCGCATCGGCAGGTGTTTGCCGTGGAATGCCGGGTCGCAGGACTGGGCATCGCCACCCGGGGCGAAGGGCGCAGCCGCCGCGCGGCCGAACAGGTGGCCGCCCGTCAGGCGCTGGACCAGATCACTCAGGCGGGGACCGCATGACACACAGATT
>CAZEDA010000023.1:11360-19772 GCA_964510915.1 uncultured Rhodocyclaceae bacterium
GCCCGTCAGGCGCTGGACCAGATCACTCAGGCGGGGACCGCATGACACACAGATTCGGGCATGTCGCGGTCGTCGGCCGGCCCAACGTGGGCAAGTCGACCCTTGTCAACCGCCTCGTCGGCCAGAAGGTGACCATCACCTCCCGCAAGGCCCAGACGACCCGGCACGCCGTGCTGGGTATCGTGACCTTGCCGGAGGCGCAGATCGCCTTCGTCGACACGCCGGGGTACCAGACTCGCTTCGGCGGACCGCTCAACCGTTCCCTCAACCGCGCCGTCACGGACACGCTGCTCGGCGTCGATGCCGTGCTGTTCGTGGTGGATGCCGGACGCCTCGGAGATGCGGACCGGAAGGCGCTGAAGCTCATTCCCGAAGGCGTGCCGGTGGTGGCCGTCGTCAACAAGGTGGATCTCCTGGAACGCAAGGAGGCGCTGCTCCCGTTTCTGGACCAGCTGAGCCGGGAACGCGACTTTGCCGCGCTCGTGCCGATCAGCGCCGAAACCGGACTGCAGTGCGACGTCCTCCTGGAAGCCCTGGTAAAGACGCTACCCGAGGGCGAGGCCGCCTACGACGAAGACCAGGTGACGGACCGCTCGGAGCGGTTTCTCGCCGCCGAGATCGTCCGGGAAAAGCTCTTCCGACTCACGGGGGACGAACTGCCCTACGGCGCCAGCGTGGTGGTGGAGTCCTTCACCACTGAAGGCAGCCTGAGACGGGTGCACTGCGTGATCATCGTCGCGCGGGAAACGCACAAGGGCATGGTGATCGGCGAGGGCGGGCAGCACCTCAAGCGCATTGCTTCGGAGGCCCGCCAGGACATGGAGCGCGAGTTCGACGGTCGCGTGTTTCTCGACGTGCGTGTCCGGGTCGACCCGGCCTGGATGCGGGATCCGCGAAGGCTCGCCAAGTACGGCTATGGGTGATCCGTCGCTTTCCGCGGCACTCGCCGGCAACCAACGCATCCTCAACGAGCCCGCGTTCGTGCTGCACGGGCGTCCGTGGAAGGAGACGAGTCTCGTCCTCGAGCTGTTTACCCGCGGCCACGGACGGATTGCCGCCGTAGCCAAGGGAGCGCGCCGCCCCCACTCCCAGTTGCGCCCCTTGCTGCTGCCGTTTCAGCCGGTGCTGGTCACGTGGTCGGGTCGCTCGGAAGTCCGGCTGGTGCACTCGGTAGAGTGGCAGGGCGGGATTCCGCAGCTGGGCGGCAAGGCACTGCTCTGCGCCTTCTACCTCAACGAACTGCTCATGGCCGCGCTCGTGAGGGACGACCCGCACGACACGCTGTTCGATGCCTACCACGCCGTCATGCGCGAACTCGCGGGGGCCCCTGTGCTGAGCGCCGTGCTCCGCCGCTTCGAGATTCTGCTGCTGAGCGAACTCGGGTACGGACTGCAGCTGGAGGCGGACGTCGTCACTGGCGAACCCGTGGAGGCCGACGCGCTCTATCGCTACGTGCCCGACCGCGGTGCGGCTCGCGTGGCCGCGACGGACGAGCCCGACATGTGGACCGTGCGGGGACGCACGCTCCTCGACATGGCGGCCGGGCTCTTCGGCGATCCGCAGACTGGCGCAGAGAGCAAGCGCCTCATGCGGGGACTCATCTCGCATCATCTCGGCAACCCGGAACTGCGCTCCCGGCAGCTCATCCTCGAACCTCGTGCGGACTGACAAGCCCATGACTACCCGCCTCTCGGTCAATCTGAACAAGGTCGCGCTCATCCGCAACGCGCGCCCGCTCGACATCCCCAGCGTCACGCGCATGGCGGTGCTCGCCCTCGAGGCCGGTGCTGCCGGGATCACCGTGCATCCGCGGCCGGACGCGAGGCACATCCGGGAACAGGATGTTCACGATCTTTCCGCGCTGATGAAGTCGTATCCCGGGCGGGAGTTCAACATCGAAGGCAACCCGTTCCACAACGTGCTGCCGCTTGCCGAGGCGGTGCGGCCCGATCAGTGCACACTGGTCCCGGATGAGGAGGGCGCCTCCACGTCGGACCACGGGTGGGATCTCTCCCGCGATGCCGATCGACTGCGCGTTTGCATCCAACGGCTGCATGCCGTCGGCGTACGAGTGAGCCTCTTCATGGACCCGGAGCCGGCTGCGATGGCGAAGGCACGCGAAATCGGTGCGGACCGAGTGGAGCTCTACACGGAGCCCTATGCGTCGTCCTTCGGCAAGGAGGGCAATGCGGCGATCCTGGCGCGGTACACCGCAGCGGCCGCTGCGGCGAGGGCGGCAGGGCTCGGCGTGAACGCTGGCCACGACCTGAGCTGCGCGAATCTGCCGCCGTTCCTCCGCGCGGTGCCCGGCGTGCTGGAGGTTTCCATCGGCCATGCACTCACGGCGGATGCCCTCGAACTCGGCATGGCCGGTGCGGTGCGCGCCTTCCTGGCCGCCATCGAGGCGGGCACGCCGTGATCTTCGGCGTGGGGATCGACCTGGTCGAGACGCAGCGCATGCGCGACAGCCTCGAGCGCCACGGTGAGCGTTTCGCGGGTCGTATCCTCGCCGAGAGCGAGTGGGAAGGCTTTCGCAAGGCGCGCGACGGCGCGGTGTTTCTCGCCAAGGCGTTCGCCGCGAAGGAAGCGCTGGGCAAGGCCTGCGGAACCGGCATCCGGAACCCGGTGAACCTGCGCTCCATGTGGCTCCTGCGTGATGAGCTCGGCAAGCCGTCGCTCGCGTTCGCCCCGGAGCTCAGCACTTGGCTCGCGGAGAGACGGATCGTCCGTCACCATCTGTCCCTCACCGATGAACGGGCCCACGTGGCCGCCGTCGTCGTGCTGGAGACGCCCGATCTGCTGACCGAGGCCCCGTGAGATGACCCTTCGAACCCACCTGCCGCTCGGCCCCGTGATGCTGGATCTCGCCGGCAAGGTCATGACCGAGGCGGAGCGCGAAGTCCTGCTCCATCCGAGCGTGGGGGGCGTCATCCTCTTCACCCGGAACTACGAAAGCCCGGAGCAGCTGAGCGCGCTGGTCCGGTCCATCCACGAACTGCGCACGCCGCCTCTTCTGGTGGGCGTGGACCACGAAGGCGGGCGCGTGCAACGGTTCCGGGACGGGTTCACGAGGCTGCCCGCGATGGGCGAGCTGGGGACCCTCTGGGAGCAGAGCCACGAACGCGCCCGGAAGATGGCCCATACGGTCGGCAGCGTGCTCGCGCTCGAACTGCGGGCCCACGGCGTGGACTTCAGCTTCACTCCCGTTCTGGACCTCGGTTACGGTCGCAGCGGGGTGATCGGTGACCGCGCGTTCCACCGGGACCCGAATGTGGTGGCCGACCTTGCGGCATCCCTCATCGGCGGGCTCGCCGACGGCGGCATGGGCAGCGTCGGGAAGCACTTCCCCGGGCACGGCTTCGCGATCGCGGACTCGCACCTGGAGGCCGCCGTCGATACGCGGAGCCTCGAGGAGATCGAGGCCGACGACCTCGTCCCGTTCCGGCGGCTGGTGTCGAGCGGATTGACAGCGGTGATGCCGGCGCACGTGATCTACCCGGCCGTGGACCCGTCGCCCGCCGGATTTTCCCGTCGCTGGCTGAAGGACATTCTGCGGGGGCAGCTCGGCTTCCACGGGGTGGTCTTCAGCGACGACCTCAGCATGGTAGGCGCACACGGCGCAGGGTCGATCGTCGACCGCGGCCGCGCGGCGCTCGATGCAGGCTGCGATATGGTCTTGGTTTGCAACGACTCCGCGTCCGCGGCGCAGCTCGTCGAGAAGCTGGGCCGCGTTTCGGAAGCGCCGAGTCTCGCCGCCCTCGCCCGATTGCACGGGCATCCGAAGCCTGCCGGTTTTGCGGCTTTGCGCGAGGATGCGGGCTACGGCCACGCGCTGGCGAGCCTTTCGCACTGGCGCACGCCAAGCGGAAACCTCCCACTGGCGTGATACTCGCTAAACTCCGGTCTAACCACCGGACGACGGATCCGCCCGACCGGATCGTCCGGGGAGACCTGGAGTACGCATCATGAGTTTCGATTGGGATACGTGGAGTCGTCTGGCGCGTGAGAACCCCGAGGAGTTCGAGCGCCGTCGTCTGGAGGCGATCGAAGAAGTCATCACGCGCGCGCCGGCGGAGAACCAGCAGAGGTTGCGCGGCCTGCAGTTCCGCATAGACATGGAACGCCAGCGGTCCCAGAGCGCCCTGGGCGCGTGCGTTCGCATCAACAAGATGATGTGGGAGAGCTTCACCCACATGCGAGAAGCACTGGAAGGCCTCAAGGGGGAACTGAAGCAGCCTGGTGCCGGCACGGCGCGTCAGGCCGCTGCCGTGGACGCGCCAAAGGTCAAGGCGGAAGTGCTGCCGTTCCGTTCCGCACGGTGAGTCGCCGGGGACCGTCTCTGCAGCCCGACTTCCCGCAGCTCGAGGCGTGTGTGCAATGCACGCGCCTCGCCGAGGCTCTGGTCGGCGTGCGGACGTCCTCCCCATCCTTCCACGCACGGCCGGTACCCGCTTTCGGTGACGCCGTTCCGAGACTGCTCATCGTGGGTCTCGCGCCGGGCCTGAACGGTGCCAATCGCACGGGCCGCCCCTTCACGGGCGACTACGCTGGCGTTCTGTTGTACGAAACCCTCCACAAGTTCGGCTGGTCCTCCGCGCCGGTATCGTCGTCTCGCGACGACGGGCTGGCCATGCGCGGCTGCCGGATCACCAATGCCGTGAAATGCTGGCCCCCGGAAAACAAACCCCTGCCGGCCGAAGTCAACACCTGCAACGCCTATCTCCAGGCGGAACTCAATGCCCTCCCTGACGGGGCCGCGATTCTCGCACTGGGTCAGATCGCCCATCGTGCTGTCGTGCAGGGATTCGGCCTGCGACAGGCCGAGTTTTCCTTCGGCCATGGGGCGCAGGCCGAACTTCCGCATGCGCGCCGGCTGTTCGATAGTTACCATTGCTCCCGATACAATACCCAGACTCGCCGGCTCACCGCGTCGATGTTCGAAGACGTGTTCACGGCGATCGATGTCTTCCTGAAACGCGCCTGAACGCCGGCGGCTTCCGCCGAGGTGATCGGGCACACGGGCGACGATGACCGCCGACACTCCCGAACGCCAACCCGCCCCGATCCCTCTCGATGAAGTCCTCGCCCACCTGCCGCACCGGCCGGGCGTGTATCGGATGATCGGCGCCACGGGTGACGTCCTCTACGTCGGCAAGGCGCTTGACCTGCGCAAGCGGGTGTCCTCCTACTTTCAGAAGACCGAGGCGCTGTCGCCCCGCATCCAGCTGATGGTCTCGCAGGTCGCGAGCATCGACACGACGGTGACGCGCTCCGAAGCCGAGGCGCTGCTCCTCGAGAACAACCTCATCAAGTCGCTCACGCCGCGATACAACATCCTTTATCGCGACGACAAGTCCTATCCCTATCTGGTGGTGACCGGTCATCGGTTTCCGCGCCTCGCATTCCATCGCGGCTCGCTCGACAAGCAGAATCGCTACTTCGGCCCGTTCCCCAGCGCCAGTGCGGTACGGGAAAGCATCCAGCTCCTGCAGAAGGTTTTCCGTCTGCGGACCTGCCGGGACACCGTGTACGCCAATCGGTCGCGTCCCTGCCTTCTGCACCAGATTCATCGATGCACGGCACCGTGTGTCGGTCTGGTGGACGAAGCGGCGTACGCACTGGACGTCCGCGATGCGGCTCTGTTTCTGGAAGGGCGGCACGACGAGGTGCTGCAATCGCTGGAAGCACGCATGGCCGAGGCGGCGGAGCAGTTCGAATACGAGGACGCCGCCCTGTATCGAGACCAGATCCGGTCGCTCAAGTCGATCCGCGCGCGGCAGTTCGTCACGAGCAGCAAGGCGCTCGACGCCGACGTCGTGGCCGTGGTGCGCGAGCAGGGACTGATCGCGGTGAATCTCGTGATGATCCGCGGAGGCATCCATCGCGGCGACCGGACTTTCTTCGCGCAGAACGCCCGGGAAGAGGACGAGATCGATGCCGTGGATGCGTTCCTGGCCCAGCACTACCTCTCGACGCCCGTGCCTTCGGTGGTTTACGTGAATCGCGGCGTCGACACAGGTCTGCTCAGCACGCTGCTGAGCGAACGCCAGGGAACACCCGTGCAGATCCAGCCCAATCCCACCGGCGAGCGCCGGGTGTGGGTGGACATGGCCGAGCAAAACGCACGTCTTGCGATCGGACAGCGCGTGGCGACCCATCAGGCGCAGGAGGCACGGCTGTCTGCCCTCCACGAGGCCTTGGCGCTCCCCGACAGCGTGCAGCGCATCGAGTGCTTCGACATCAGTCACACGATGGGCGAAGCCACCGTGGCGTCGTGTGTGGTCTACGACCAGGGCGGCATGCGCAATTCGGAGTACCGGCGGTTCAACATCACGGGGATCACGCCCGGAGACGATTACGCAGCAATGGAACAGGCGCTCGACCGCCGCTACCGTCGCATCGTCAATGGCGAGGGCCAGTTGCCTGACCTCGTGCTCATCGACGGCGGCAGGGGACAACTGGGACGCGCCGTCACGGTCATGCAGGGGCTCGGACTGGACGAGGTGCCGCTGGTCGGCGTGGCGAAGGGCGAGGAGCGAAAGCCCGGGCTGGAGCAGCTCATCCTCGCCGAGACCGGTGAGATCGTGCAGTTGCGCTCCGACCACCCGGCGCTGCATCTCATCCAGCAGATCCGTGACGAGGCCCATCGCTTCGCCATCACGGGGCACCGGACACGTCGCGCCAAGACGCGAACCCAGTCCACGCTCGAAACCATCGACGGTATCGGCGCCAAGCGCCGCCAGCGGCTGCTGGCGCGCTTCGGCGGACTGAAAGGGGTGGTTGCCGCCAGCGTCGACGAACTGGCACAGGTGGACGGCATCAGCCGCCAGCTGGCCGAACGCATCTATCAGCAGCTTCATTGAGCCCCGCCCCTTGAAACTCAACTGGCCCAACCTGCTCACCTGGACCCGGATCGTGCTCGTTCCGGTGTTCATCGTGCTCTTCTACCTGCCCGACACCTGGCTCACCCTTAGCGCCAAGAACATCATCGCGACGTGTGTCTTCCTGTTCGGCGCGATCACGGACTGGCTCGACGGCTACCTGGCGCGCAGCCTCAATCAGACCTCCGCATTCGGGGCGTTCCTGGATCCGGTGGCGGACAAGCTAATGGTCGCCACGGCACTGATCATTCTCGTGTCCCTGAACCGCGTGGACGTCTTCGTGGCCGTCATCATCATCGGGCGGGAGATCGCCATCTCGGCGCTTCGGGAGTGGATGGCCCGTATCGGGCAGAGCCGCTCGGTGGCGGTCTCATTCATCGGCAAGCTGAAGACCACCTGCCAGATGATCGCCATCCTGTTCCTGCTGCACTGGGACCCCCTGTTCGGGTCGATTCCGCTGCAGACCGCCGGTCAGCTGCTGGTGTACCTCGCGGCTCTGCTGACGCTCATCTCCATGGTGATCTACCTTCGGCGGGCGCTGCCGCTCCTCCGGGATCACGAGGCGAGGGGGTAGGGCGCCTGGGCGCGCCCAGGGGCCGACGAGATGGGGCTTCGCCCTTGACACTCCGATTTCGGTCCCTATAATTCGCAGTCTTCCCGAGCGGGAGTAGCTCAGTTGGTAGAGCGCAACCTTGCCAAGGTTGAGGTCGCGAGTTCGAGACTCGTCTCCCGCTCCAGCATTCCCGAGGGGAAAACGGTGCCAGTGCAGCGTTTTCCCCTCTTGTCTTTGTACCGCAGTCTTCGTACCGCACCCCAGGCGGGGTGGCAGAGTGGTCATGCAGCGGCCTGCAAAGCCGTCCACGCCGGTTCGATTCCGACCCCCGCCTCCATGTAATCAATAGGTTACGAGTTGTCGCCATCATCGATCGGCGGCAAAAGTTGCCTCAAGTTGCCTAAAATTTGCACAATTTTGGCCGTTCGGGTGGCAATGCCACCCGTAAATCGGCTTGTTGGCCGTTGACGATGGGTCTCGGAAAGTCAGGTTCCGATTCCGCAATCGAATACGACAAGCAACTCAATTGCGCTGGGGTGGCCATGGCAACAAAGCGACAACGCGGAGCAGGCTGGGAGTTCGTCATCAAGCGGCAGAACCTTCTGCCGAAGCCGCTCTATCTCTACTTCGACAACGAGTCCGACGGTGATGCGTACTGCGCGCGCGCCGAAGCACTCCTCGATCGCGGCATCGTCCCGAAGGAGATCCTCGAGCGCCAGATGCAGGCCGGCCCGAAGCTGACCGTCGCACTCGCCATCGACGAGTACCTCGCGCAACATGCCGTGCCCAGGTCCGATCGGCGACTGCTGGAGGTCATCGCCGTGCGCGACGGGCGCACCGAACTGAGGAGCGTGGACAACAAGTGGACTACGGAATGGGTCGCCTCCATGAAGCGGGTTCGCAAACTCGCCCCGGGCACCATTCGTCATAACGTCGGCGCGCTTGCCCGATGTTTCGACTGGTTCATCCGAGAACGTC
>CAZEDA010000024.1:0-9554 GCA_964510915.1 uncultured Rhodocyclaceae bacterium
CATCCAGATAGCTCACGGACGTCGCGACCGTAAGGTTGGCTGCGGTGGACGTGAAAACCGGCACCTTGTCGCCGATGTGGATCTTGGCCTTCTCCTTGTTCTTCACGCGGATGCGCGGGTTTGCCAGCAGGTTCGTGCTGCCCACCGTGGCCCGAAGGTTGAACACGAGGGCCGGATTGCTGGTCGTGAAAAACATCGGCGCATCGATCGCCGTCGTTGCCGCCGGGGCACCGGTCGTGGTCGCCGATCGCGCGCCGAGGGAAACGCTGCCGGGGAACTGGATGCCCAGATTTTCCGCGCGGGTCCGGGCGACCTCCATCACTTCCACATCGAGCATCACTTCCGGATCGGCCACATCGAGCGTGCGCACGAGCTGGTCGGTGAGGCGGATGACATCGGGCGTGTCCTTCACCACCATGAGATTCAGCTTCTCGTCGATGAACACGTCCTGGGTCTTGACGATGCTCTTCACCAGCGCGGCAGCCTGCTTCACGTCGGCGTTCGAGATGTAGTAGCTGCGCACCACCAGTTCGCGGTAATCCTTCTGCTTCGCAGGCGTGTTCGGGTACACGAGCACGGAGTTCTCGTTCAGGACCTTGTGGTCGAGCTGGTTGGTGGTGAGGATGAGCTTCAGCGCATCTTCCAGCGTCACGTTGCGCACGAAGACCGTGAGCTTCGTGTCCTGGCGCACGTCCCTGTCGAACACGAAGTTGATGCCCGAAGTGCGCGAGAGCATGTCGAACACGGTACGCATCGCGGCGTCGCGGAACTCGAGCGTGATCGGCCTCGCAAAGGGTGCCTTCAGGCTCGGCGCCGGAACGGCGGAGGCCGCTTCCGTCACACGCCGCAGGAGATCGCGGGCGCCCGGGTAGTTGGGCGTGTTCTGCAGCAGCGTGCGCAGACGGGTTTCCGCGTCGGGCAGCCTGTTGGCCTTGAACGCCTCCCGCGCTTCCTGAAGCAGCACGCGGGACTGCCGCGCCTTCTCCAGTTCCGCCAGCCGCACGGGGACGCGCTGGTTGTCCGGCTCGGCAGCCAGCGCAGCGCGATACGCGACTTCCGCATCGTCGAATCTTTCCTCGCGGGCGAGGGAATCGCCCTCGACGAGCCGCATCGTGGCCACCCGGTTGCGCTCCCTCAGGAGAGTGGACCGGTACTGCGCGTTGCGGGGCTCCTGCTTCACGGCACGCTCCAGCTCGGCAAGCGCGGCCTCGGGACGGCCTGCGGCGATGAGGCGGTTGGCTTCCTCGTAATGCTTGTTCGCTGCGCAGGCGCCGAGCACGAACACGGCGACCACCAGGGCGAGGCTCCGGAGCGAAGCGGAAAGGGCGGCAGTCATGGGGTTCCCAGGGAAAGCGTCTGACGCTGTCTGAGCGGCAGGTAGGTGAGTTCGATGCGGTCGGCGTGCACGGCGTCGACCCGGTAGGTGCCATCGATCGTTTCGCCGGTGCGTACGGCAATGTCCCGTGAGCCTTGCGACAGGAACACGGTCGTGCGCTCGTCGTCGGCGAGCATGCCGACGTAGACGAAGGGAAGCGCCGGCGCCTGCGGAGGCGGTGGCGGCGGAGCCGCCAGGGCGGCCTCCTTCGCGGACAGCTTGCGGGGCGGCGGCTCCCAGTTCCTGGGCGCAAAAGCGTCCGCGCTGCTGCCGCCCCGGGCGCGCATCAGACGGGCGAGATCGAGCTCGCCTGCCGGGGCTTCCGCCTTGGGCGCCGCGGTGCGCGACGGCTTCGGCGCAGAGGTCGTTGTCGCCGGCGATGCCGTCGGCTTCGACTTGCGCACGGGCTCCTCGTTGCCATCTACCCACTGGACGGCGGCGAGCGTGAGTGCGAGCGACCCGAACAGCAGCACGCGGCGGGATCCGGTACCGACCTTCATTCCGGCGCCGCTCCGAAGAACACCGTGAACGTGACCTGCGCATCCAGCAGCGGCGCGCCGATCGACTCGCGCTTGACGATCACGTCATCGAGCGCGGCGGCAGGCACCTTTTGCAGCGTCTCGGCGATGAAGCCCCGCAGCTGCGGGTAGGTTCCCTTCACGGGCAGGCGGATCTGGTAGCGCGTCAGCCGTTCCTTCCCCGTCGTCTGCAGCTGGTACTCCCCCGATTCGAGCGAGACGCCGTTGCGCTGAGCCGCGACGTGAATCTGCCCGACCCAGTCGGGGAGCGTCGAGAGCGTCGGGAAGAACCCGTAGAAGTTCTCCAGCTGGGAAGCGCGCGTGGGCGCAGCGCGACTGGCCGGCCCCTCGCCCGCGGACTTGAGCTTGTGCCGCAGTTGCGCGACGTCTTCCCGAAGCGAAGCGATCTGCCGCTGCGCCGGCCAGAGTGCCGACAGGACGAAGCCCGCGACGAATGCGAGGCCGGCAATGCCCACAAGGCCTCGCCATTTCAGGCGAGAGCTTTCGCGACGCATGCGCCACGCGAAGTCCTGGATCAGCGCGGAGGTTGCCATGTCGCCTGGACCTTGAATGCCATGGGCCGCTGCGGATCGGCCGTCCGGATCTCGTGGGTGAGCAGGTGCGCTCCCTGAAGACTGCCGGTCGCCTCCAGACGTGCGAGGAGGGTCAGCAGGGCGTTGAGGTTGCGCGCCTCGCCGTCGAAGACCACCGTACGGTTTCGCGCATCCGGCTGGATCGCGAGGAGCGCGATGTCCGGAGTGACGGCCGCTTCGACATCCGCAAAGAGCGCATCCCAGGCGAGGGAGAGCTGGTCGAGGACCACGTTCGCCCGGCGTATCTCGAGTTCGACTTCCCGCGAGGGCGCCTCTTCCGTGGCCAGCGACGGCAGCGCGCGCTTCGCGAGACGGCGGGTGTCGTCGAGCTTGCCTTCCCACCGCGCGAGTTCGGTCTGGGTGTCCTCGTACTCGCCGGCGACGAGCAGCGCGAGCACCGCGGCGATGCCCACCAGCACCGTGCCGACTGTCCTGCCGCGGCGGGGTGCGCTCGCGTAATTCATCTGCAGAGCCGGCGCGGTCATCCGCCACTCCTCATCGCGAAGGCCGCGGTGCCGACGGGCTGCACCTGGCCCGCGGGACGTTCCAGCCGCGTCACCACGTCCCAGTCACCGATCTTCGGCGGGAGGCGCTCCTCGCCGGATTCGTCGATCACGTGCAGGCGCCGGGGCCCGGGCGGCAGCCCGCCGAGCGCATCGGCCTGGATGAGTTCGGCTTCCAGCGCGGCCACCGTGCCTGAGGAGATGCGCGTATCCGCCAGCGCATGCCAGCGATCCTGCGCCAGCACCGCGAGCATGAGCCGGCCGGCTTCGAGATGCGCGAGCGCGGCGACGGGCGTCCGCAGTGCCGTTCGGTGACCGTCGAACAGCGCCGAGAACGTCGGTTCGACAGAATCGAGCTTCTGGCCCGACTGACTGCACGCGGCCTGCACCGCGAGGAGAAGCGCACGGTCGATGGCGCTTGCGGGGACCGCTGCCCGCGGCGTCTGCTCGCCGAGGCGAAGCTCCCAGTCGCGGGCGCGCTCGCCGTGGACGGCCGCGAATTCCATCTGCGCGTAGGCCTTCCATTCTTCGTCGGTGGCGAGTTCAGTGCTCGCCGGCAGGAGGAGCCATCGGGACAGAGGGCTCGACACTTCCACGGCGACATGGCCTGTGCGCCAGCGCTTGTCCTGCAGCAGCAGCGCCAGGGCGTCGATGGCGGCGCGCCACGGTTCCGCCGCGGACGTCGGCGCGACAGGCACCAGCGTGCTCGCCTTGCACACGCGTCGAGGGCCGCGCGACCAGCGCGCGACGCGCAGCTCGCGCGCATTCACCCGGACGACCAGACGCTCACGCCACCAGGGTGACACGATTGATCTCCGTGAGGGTGGTTTCGCCTGCGGCCACGAGCGCCAGTGCCGAGTCGCGCAGGAACTGCGTGCCCGACGCCCGTGCGGCTTCCTTGATGCGGCGGATCGGCTCGCGCGTCGTGATCATTTCCCGCAGCTCGTCGGTGAGCATGAGCATCTCCGCGATCGCCTTTCGGCCACGATAGCCTGACCCGCGGCAGTGCCCGCAGCCGCGCCCCGCGCGGAAGCGGAAGCCCTGCACCTGGTCTCGCGTGAGCGCCGAGTCGGCAAGCAGTTCGTCCGAGGGCATATCGTCGGTCGCGCAGTGCGAGCAGTTCACCCGCACGAGGCGCTGGGCGACGATGCCGTTCAGTGCCGACACGAAGCTGTAGGGGTCGACGCCCATGTGGGTGAAGCGCCCCAGCACGTCGAACACGTTGTTCGCGTGCACGGTGGTGAAGACGAGGTGGCCGGTGAGCGCAGCCTGGATGGCAATCTGCGCCGTCTCGGCATCGCGGATCTCGCCCACCATGATCTTGTCGGGATCGTGCCGCAGGATCGAGCGCAGGCCGCGCGCGAAGGTGAGGCCCTTCTTCTCGTTCACCGGGATCTGCAGCACGCCGGGGAGCTGGTATTCGACCGGATCCTCGATGGTGATGAGCTTGTCGTGCCCGTGATTGATCTCGGAGATCGCGGCATACAGCGTGGTGGTCTTGCCGCTGCCGGTGGGGCCCGTGACGAGCAGCATGCCGTACGGCTCGGAGGACAGACGCCGCAGCCACGCACGCGCCTCGCCGTCGAACCCCAGGCTGTCGAGGGACAGGCCCTTCACCTGATCGGCGAGACTCTGCTTGTCGAGAATCCGGAGCACGGCATCCTCGCCGAAGATGGACGGCATGATCGACACGCGGAAGTCGATCTCGCGGCCCTGCACCGACACCTTGAAGCGGCCGTCCTGCGGCACCCGCCGCTCCGCGATGTCGAGCTCCGACATCACCTTGATGCGGGAGATCACCTGCTCGGCCATCTCGCCGCCGTTCACCTGGCTCACGTTGCTCAGCACGCCGTCGATGCGGTACTTGATCGCGAGGCCGGAGACGGAAGTCTCCAGGTGGATGTCGCTCGCGCCGGACTTGAGCGCGTCGTAGAGCGTCGAGTGCACGAGCCGGATGACCGGGCTCGTGTCGGCGCTGATGGTCTTCAGCGAGAGATCCTCGACGCCCTTGCCCGCCTCGTCCTGCGTCCGCCCCTCGACGACGAGGCTCTCCATCGCCCGCATGGATTCGCCCTGGCGCGCCAGGAACGCAATCACATCTTCGTGGGCCGCGAGGCGCAGCTCGAACGGGCTTGCGATCCTCTCCTCCGCCCACGGCCGGAACCGCGGGTCGAACGGGTCGGCGTGCACCAGCGCCAGCGCCCCGTCGGTGTCCCGCACGAGAATGCACTCGTGCGCGAGAGCCTCGGAATACGGCAGCACGTCGAAGGCGGCGCTCGTGGCGTGCAGGGCGGCCATCGGCATGACCGGCCGCATCAGGGTCGCGCCGAGGGCGGCGATGAACGCATCGCCTTCCAGCTCGCTCGCGGCCGCCAGGCACTCCACCACGCGCTTCCCGGAGGACTTCGCGGCGACTCGCGCAGCGTCGATCTGTTCGCGCGGGATCCGGCCGGGGAGATCGAACTCGTGCGCCTTCACTGGATGCTCCCGGCCAGTTCGAAGATCGGCAGGTACATGAGCACGACGATGCCGCCGATCACGATGCCGATGAACGCCATCAGCAGCGGCTCGAAGGTCTTGGTGAAGGTGTCGACCCAGCGGGCGAGTTCCTCGTCGTGGAAGGCCGCGATGCGTTCCATCATCTCGCCCATCTGGCCGCTGCGTTCGCCCACGCGCAGCAGCCGCAGGGATACGGGCGTGGTGAGCGCGCAGGTCTCCATGGCCACCGAGATGGACTGCCCTTCGCGGATCATGCGGCTCGCGTTCTCCAGCCGGACGCGCAGTTCGGAATCGAGCAGCCCGGCCACCATGGACAGGGCCGGCACGATGGAGATGCCGCCCGCGAGCAGCATGCCGAGCGTGCGGTAGAACCGGGTGAGCTGATAGACGCGCACGCGCTCGCCCATGGCGGGAATGGCGCGGACCAGGCGGAACAGGGCCGCGCGCGTGCCGGGCTGCGCGAACCACCAGACGAGTGCGCCCACGCCGACGACGAACCCCAGACCCACCATGAGCCCGTTCGACTCGATGATCTTGCCCCACTGCATGAGCAGGCGGGACATGAAGGGGATGTCCTCGCCGAGGTCCTCGTACACGTGCGAGAAGCGCGGCACGACGTACCCCAGCAGGAACATCGTCACGATGCCACCCACACCGATGAGGATCGCCGGGTAGATCGACGCGCTGATGAGCTTCTTGCGGACGACATCGAGCTGCGCCTGGTAGGCCACGTAGCGCTGGAGCGACTCGGGCAGATCGCCCGTGCGCTCGCTGGCGCGCACGGTGGCGACGTAGAGCTCAGGAAATGCCTGGGGCGCGAGCTGCAGCGAGGCGGAGAAGGGTTTGCCCTCGTACAGCGCGGACAGCAGCCGCTGCAGGACGCCGCGGGTCTCCGCCCTGGATTCCTTCTCCGCGAGAGTCTCGATCGCCTCGACCAGACTGATGCCTGAGCGCAGCAGCGCCAGCAGTTCCTGCGTGAAAAGCAACAGGGGAAACTTGGCGTTTCGACCCAGACCGGGCAGCGTCAAGCCGCCGCCCCCCTGGACCGACAGCACCGCGTAGCCCTTGCCGACCGCCTGCGTCTGGGCGTCGGCCGCGTCGCGGGCATCGAGTTCGAGGGAAACCACCCCCTCGCCCGACTTCATGGCCTTGACGCGGTAGCGCATGACGAATCACTCGCCCGAACCCGGGCATTCCCGGGCAGGGGTAGCGGCCGGGGCATGCCGGACCGGGGATGGCGGAGACTGCATGGGGATGGACCTCCCGTCGCAACGCGAACGTTCGTTGCCAGGGAAGACGCACGGGAACGCGTTCAATTCCAGTTCCCGATGTCCTGATTCTCGCCCTCGCCGCCAGGCTGACCGTCCTTGCCGAAGGAGAAGATGTCGATCTCGCCCTTCTCGCCCGGCGACCGGTACTGGTAGGGCTTGCCCCACGGGTCGAGCGGGATGGCCTTCTTGAGGTACGGGCCCTGCCAGCGGGCCTCGTTGTTCGGCCGGGTTTCCAGGGCCGCCAGCCCCTGCTCGGTCGTGGGATAGCGACCGAGGTCCAGGCGGTAGGTGTCCAGGGCCTTCTCGAAGGCGTCGATCTGGGCCTTGGCGGCCTTGATCTCCGACTTGCCGACCTGCGCGAAGTACCGCGGCCCGACATATCCGGCCAGCAAACCGATGATGACCAGCACGACCAGCAGCTCGAGCAGCGTGAAGCCGCGGGCCCGGAACGCGGACGATCGGGACGAAGCGAAGGGGGGTTCTTTGCAAAGCAACAACTTAGGAGTCTCCATGGCCTTCTCGGAATACGCGGGAAGATACCCAGCGGATGTGACGGGAGGGTGAAGCCCGAAATGAAATCATCAAGAAATTGTCATGCCAGACTGAAAACTTAGCGCCTCGCGGTCACCGGTGCAATGCGCCGCCGGCCGGGCCGGGTTGATCTACCGCAACGCGACCCCTGCCATGACAGAGTCCAATGGAAGCATTCCAAGGCCAGGGCGACATCATGGGGCAGGAAATCGCTGACCGGCACTTCCGTCATCGTGATTTCGAGCATTTCCGGTCTCGCCTCCGTCAGGAGACCGCCGAACTGCACGACTGGTTCGAGGCCGGGCGCTTCGATCGCTCGGCGCCCAGGGCAGGGCTCGAACTCGAAGCCTGGCTGATCGAACCCGACGGGCGGCCCGCACCTCGAAACATCGAGTTCCTTGCCGCCATGCAGCGGGAGGACGTCGTTCACGAACTCGCCCGCTTCAACGTGGAGATCAATGCTGCGCCACAACCTCTGACCGATGCCGGGCTGGCAGCCCTCCATGCCAGTCTGCAGAGCACCTGGGGCGCCTGTCGGGATACGGCCGGGCGCCTGGGTCTCGGGCTCGTGTCGATCGGCATCCTGCCGACGCTTCGCGACGAAGACCTGCAACCCGCCAACATGTCGGACTCGGGGCGCTATCGGGCCCTGAACGAACAGGTGCTTCGCCAGCGCCACGGCCGGCCCATCGAACTGGACATTCCGGGTCCCGATCCCCTCCGTTCGACCCACCGCGACGTCATGCTGGAAGCGGGCGCCACTTCCTTCCAGGGCCATCTGCAGGTCACGCCTGAGAACGCAGGACGCTACTTCAACGCGTCAGTGCTCGCGTCGGCTGCGACCGTCGCCATCGCGGCGAACTCGCCTTTCCTGTTCGCTCATCGTCTCTGGGAAGAGACACGCATCCCGCTGTTCGAACAGGCGGTCGCCATCGGCAGCAGCGACGTGGGGCTGCGCGATCCGCTGCCGCGCGTGGGCTTCGGCTCGGGCTACGCCGGCTGGTCGCTCGCCGAGTGCTTCCGCGAGAACGCCGACCGGTTCCCGATCATGCTGCCGCTGGAACTGACGAACGACACGGCGCGCCTGCCGCATCTGCGCCTGCACAACGGCACCATCTGGCGGTGGAACCGGCCCCTCATCGGTTTCGACGACGCCGGTGTGCCGCACCTCCGGATCGAGCATCGCGTGATGGCGGCCGGGCCCTCCATCGCCGACATGATGGCCAACCTTGTCTTCTACTATGGTGTCGTCGCCGAGTGGGCCGGCCGCAGCGAACCGCCCGAGATGCGCGTGGAGTTCGCCACCGCCCGCCGCAACTTCTATGCGGCAGCCCGTCATGGACTCGACGCCCGGGTTCTCGGATTCGACGGCAAGGAGGTGGCGTTGCGTGATCAGATTCTCGACCAGCTCCTGCCACAGGCGCAGTCGGGCCTGCAGCGCCTCGGGGCATGGGGCGACTACACGAGCCGTGCCCTCTCCATCGTCGACCGGCGCGTCGCCGGCGGCCAGACCGGCGCTGCCTGGCAGCGGCACTACCGGGATCGCCACGGTACGGACGCCGGCGCTCTCACGCTCGCGTATGCGGCACGACAGCGGGATGACGCGCCCGTCCACGAGTGGCAAGTCTGATGAACGTTCCGCTGGATATGAACGGGGGCGTGGAGCCGCCTTCGGTATATCAGGGGATTCCCTCAGGCTTCCTGGAGGTCGACGCGCCGGATCTGCACACGGTTCTTCCGGGCCCGACGCTCCTGCGCATTCCCGGGCGCCGACGGAAACCGCTGTTCGTCTCCATCCTCCTGCACGGCAACGAGACGGTCGGACTCGAAGCCATCCAGCAGGTGCTGAAGCGGTACGCCGGGCGGGAGCTGCCGCGGGAACTCGTGGTGTTCGTCGGCAATGTCCCGGCAGCCCGGGCCGGTCTTCGTCATCTCGACGGGCAGCCCGACTACAACCGCGTCTGGCCGGGGACCCACCTGCCCCGGTCGCGCGAGACGGCACTCATGCAGGCTGTCACGACGATGTGTCGCGATCTCGATCTGTTTGCCGCCATCGATCTTCACAACAATACGGGGCTCAACCCTCACTACGCTTGCGTTGCAGCGCTCGATGCGACGAGCCTGCAGCTCGCCAGCCTGTTCAGCCGCACGGTCGTGCATTTCCGCACGCCGCCCGGCGTCCTCACCGCGGCCTTCGCGGCCTTCGTGCCTTCGATCACGTGCGAGTGCGGCAAGACCGGCGATGCCGCCGGCGTGGCACGGGC
>CAZEDA010000024.1:9654-19723 GCA_964510915.1 uncultured Rhodocyclaceae bacterium
GATCTGGGCGACGAGTTCTTCGAAATCCGGAACGGGATGCTGCTGCTGCGACGCCCCTGCATGCCGGCCATGCTCACGCGCGATCAGCGTGTGATCCGGCAGGACTGCCTTTGCTATCTGATGGAGCGGATGCCGCTGCCGCGCTGAGAGAACGCCACGGTCGGGGCTCCTCGGCGTGCGGTCCGGTTTCCAGGATGTTCGTCCGGCCGTGCCAACGGCCATCGATCAGACACGCGGCGATACCCAGCAGGGCGTGGGCCGGCAGATAGAGGGGCCCGAGCACCTCCGCCTGGAAGGTGTGCTGCATTTCCTCATGGGCAAGGCACTGTCCGCTACGGGAACACAGCCGGCCGGGCTGCCACCGGGGCGACGTTCCGTACACCACGACGTGACCGAGCGCGATCGCGGTTGGCACCAGCGGGCTTTCCGTCACCTGAATGGCATTGTGACCGAGGGAAATCCTCGGCCGGCGCCCGACCGCCCAGGCGCACACCAGGCTTGCGATGGCGAACGCGATACCGACTGCCGTGTTCGGAGACGCCCAGAGTTTGCGTGCAACGGCAGCCGCGAGACGCTTGGACCGCATGATCTCAGGCGGGCGTCTGCTCACGCACCGCGTTGCGGGTCAGCGTCCGACGCATGAAGACGGCACTGGCAGGGCAGGCGCCCTGAAACTCGGCGGAAGCTCGGAGGGCCGACGGGGCGTTGGCGATCGCGTCACGCCGGAAACCCCGATGCTCGAAGTACTTCTCCGCCGTCGTGGTGAGCAGGCAGACCTCGGCGATCCCGCAGGCGGCGGCGTTCCCGAGGATCGCCTCGACGAGCGCGTTGCCCACGCCGTGGCCCCGCGCGGTTGCCGATACCGCGACCGACCTCAGCAGCGCGGCACTGCCGTAGTCCTCGATGCCGGCGCAACCGACAACATGGCCGCCCTGCTCCGCCACGCGGAAGCCGGTCAGGTGATCGCGAGCGCCGTCGAGCGGAAGGCTCTCTGACGTGAGCAGCGCGGCGATGGCGGGCCAGTCGGACTCGACCGCCTGCCGCACACGGACCGAAGGTTCGCCGCTCATCGGGAGACGGACGCACGCAACCCGCCGCCAGGCAGCGCGGTCGCCGGGGCAAAGCGGTTCACGAGCCAGACGAGAGACAGCATGACGGGTACCTCGACCAGGACACCCACCACGGTCGCCAGCGCGGCGCCGGAATCGAGACCGAACAGCGAGATCGCCACCGCGACCGCCAGTTCGAAGAAGTTCGATGTGCCGATGAGGCAGGCCGGTCCGGCGATGTCGTGAGGCAGCTTGAGCAGCTTCGCCCCGACCCACCCGATCGCGAAGATGCCGTAGCTCTGGAGCACCAGCGGCACGGCAATCATGGCGATGACGAGCGGCTGCGCCGTGATGGTCCCGGCCTGGAAGCCGAACAGCAGCACGACCGTGGCGATCAGCCCGACGATGGACCACGGCTTCAGCCGGCCCACGAAGTCGTTCACCGCATGGGCCGAACGCCGGGACAGAACATGCCGTGTGGCCATGCCTGCCGCCAGCGGCAGCACGACATACAGCACCGTCGACAGGACGAGCGTTTCCCAGGGGACGGTGATGTCGGTCACGCCCAGCAGGAATGCCGCGATGGGCGCGAAGGCGAACACCATGACGAGGTCGTTCACCGAAACCTGGACCAGGGTGTAGTTCGCGTCGCCGCGCACGAGCTGGCTCCACACGAACACCATCGCCGTGCAGGGCGCCACCCCCAGGAGAATCATGCCGGCGATGTACTCGGCCCCCGCCGCGGGCTCCACCCACGGCGCGAATACATATTGAAAGAAGAGCACGCCGAGAGCGGCCATCGTGAACGGCTTGATGAGCCAGTTGACCACCAGCGTCAGGACGAGACCCCGGGGCCGGCGCCCCACGTCCTTCACGGCGGACCAGTCGATCTGGATCATCATCGGGTAGATCATCACCCAGATGAAGACGGCGACCACGAGGTTCACGTGGGCGAACTCGATGCCCGCGATCGTCCGGAACATGCCGGGCAGCACGAGGCCCAGTCCGACGCCCACGGCGATGCCGAGACCGACCCAGAGCGTGAGGAAGCGTTCGAACAGACCCATGAACAGTGTCCCGACGATCAGCGGGTCAGCAGCAGGACTTGGCAGCCTTCACCGGGATGGCGATCGGCTTGCCGCGGGTAGTCGGCGTGCAGCAGGCGGAATCGTCCGACGCCTTGATCTCGGCTGCCGGGGCTGCCGCCGGTGTGCAGCACGCTGCAGCCTGAGGTGCAGCGGCCTCGTTGAACACCGGGATGTTCGCGAGCGTATGGAAATGCTCCCAGGCGATGCCCTGCGGGTCCGTCACCCAGTGCTTCTCACTGCGCGCGTAGCAGCAGGTGGTCTCGCCTTCGTCCAGCAGCGCCATGTCGGCGGCTTCCGCACGGGACTTCATCGCCTCGAGTTCGGCCGGGTCGTCCGTCTGGATGCCCAGGTGATCGATGCCGGCCTTTGTGCCGCGGGTGGAGATCGCGAAGTTCACCGCCGGGTCGTCGAGCATCCACTTGGCGTAGTCCGACTCCACCCGCGCCGGCTGCGTCGCGAAGAGCTTCGAGTAGAAGCCGATGCTCCGGGCGAGATCTTCGACATGCACGTGGACGTGAAAGCGCTTCATGGTCGGCTCCTGGTCAGCAGGTGGTACGGCGGCGCGCTCGGGGTGTCCCGCAGGACTGTCCCTGGCAGCAGTGATCGGTGAGATAGCCCAGCAGCGCGTTCATCTGCGCGATGGCGGGCCGGTAGATGAGATTGCGGCCGTCGCGCTCCGCGAGCACGAGCCCGGCGTTCACCAGTTCCTTCAGGTGGAACGACAGTGTCGACGCCGGGATGTCCAGCATGGCACCGAGCGCGCCGGGGGTCATGCCGTCGGGCGCCGCGCCCACGAGGGCACGGAACACCCGCAGCCGGGCGGCTTGCGCGAGGGCAGCGAGGGCGGAGACTGCAGCTTTCTCTTCCATTTTTCCAGTTTCATGGAAATGTCAGAGGTCGTCAAGCGACACGCACATTCGGGCTTCGGCTGCCGTGCGCCGCCGCGCGAAACGACTTACGCTCCAGCCAGCGGGATTCCCCATGAAACCGGGACACGCGGGAGGCGTCGACCATGACGATGAAACTCATTACCTGGAACGTGCAGTGGTGCCGCGGTGTGGACGGTCGGGTCGATCCGGCGCGGATCGCAGCGTGCGCGCGGTCGCTGGCGGACTTCGACGTGCTCTGCCTGCAGGAAGTCGCGATCGGGTTTCCGGGGCTCGAAGGTCACGACGGTACCGACGAGATGGCGGCGCTCGGTGCCGCGCTTCCCGGCTACCGGGGATTCTTCGGCGCCGCGACTGACGTCGCTGGCGAGGACGGACGACGCAACGTGTTCGGCAACGCGGTGTTCACGCGGCTGCCGGTGAAGCAGGTCTTCCGGCACCTGCTGCCGTGGCCGGCAGATCCGTCGGTGCCGAGCATGCAGCGGCTCGCGCTGGAACTCGTCGTCGCAACCGGGCGCGGTGAGGTGCGCCTGACCTCGACTCACCTCGAGTACTACTCGGCACTGCAGAGAATGGCGCAGGTGGACGGGCTCCGCGCGATCCACACGCAGGCCGTGGCGCACGCGCGGAGACCGAGGGCGTCGGGCCGGATCGGCGAGCCGTTCGAGGCCGCGCTGCGGCCCGCGAGCGCCATCGTGTGCGGTGACTTCAACTTCCAGCCGGACAGCCCCGAACATGCCCGGATGACCGCGGCATTCCCGGGCGGGGAACCGCGCCTGGTCGACGCGTGGGTCGCCGCGCATCCCGGCGAACCCCATCCGCCGTCGTGGGGCGTGTTCGACACCTCCTGCCCGCGGATCTGCTGTGACTTCGTCTTCGTGTCGGAAGACCTCGCGCCGGTCCTGCGAGCCGTGCACGTCGACCAGACGCTCGACGCTTCCGATCACCAGCCCGTCGTGGTGGAACTCGCCATCTGAGCCGGGCGCCTAGGGAAGGTCCGCGTAGGTCATGCAGACCTACCCTAGCGACCGTCGAGGACGATCTCGCGCAGCACGTTGCGCACCTCGAGTTCGACCTCCAGCCCCTGCACGGGCGGACGGCCATAGTGCCAGCGCAGGCCCCGATGGGTCCCGTCGCCCATGGCAGGCGCCAGCAGTTCGGTAACGAGCCCGTCGACGGGATGCGCCGTGTAGAACTCGACGTGACTCGCGTCCGCGACTGCAACGCCCAGCGAGGCGACACGCTGCGTGACCGCGCGGATCACGTGGGTGACCTTCGTCCGCATGCCTTCGGGGGAGACGTCGCCGGCAGCCACGATGCCCGATGGCGAGTTCTCGGTCATGCCTGCCATCACGAACGTGCCGCCTTTCGACGCGCTCGGGACCGTATACGAAAAACCGTGAACCGCCGGCGCTTCCGGCGGCTCGAAGGCAGGAACCACGTTGGTCCGTGAAACCGGGTTGCGCCCTTCCACGACCAGTCCCCAGCGGATCAGGCGCTCCACGTAGGGGGCGTTGAAGCGCTGGAACTCGTCGAGGGTGAGCTGACGCGGCAGCCGCAGTTCCATGCCGCACAAAGCCTGCATCGGCCGGCCGAGGGCCGCGAGGTGGGACTCGATGAACGCGTAACCGTCCTCGAGCGGCAGCCAGGGACGAAGCACCGCGTGGACGATCTCGAAGCCCGGCAGAGCGACGGCGCCGCCGGCGAACACGGCACCACCCGGCAGGAAGCGATAGCCGCGCTCCGGCTGCTCCACCAGTGACGGGGTCTGGGCGCGGACGGCACCCGCCGCCAGCAGGCCCGCTCCCACGACAGCGCGCAGCGCGCTGCGGCGCCTGGCGAGATGATCAGGGTCATACGACTTCATGACGATTGCTCCTCGGTCCGCTTTACGTTCTACTGGACCCGGGAGAGCGCGAGCTCCCCGGGCCGTTCCGGTATCCACCCGACCTGCGACGCCGCCTGACGTTCTGCGAGCGTCCTCCCTGATTCACCGGGCCGTCCCACCCTTTCTCGATACTCGACCTTGACCGCATCGACACACCGGGACCGGCAGTCGCGCCTCCCGGCCCTGGCCCACGACGCACACGGCACCCGCCGGGTGGACCTGCGCGCGATCGTGCTGCTCGCTCTGCCTCTGATGCTGAACAGCGCGATGCAGCTCGTCCTCAATCTCACCGACACATGGTTCATCGGCCGGATCTCCACCGAGGCCATGGCCGCGATGGGGGCGGTGCACTTTCTCGCCATCGTGTTCCTGCTGGCGCTGGGCGGGGTCGGCCTCGCAGTACAGACTTTCGTCGCGCAGGCCTATGGTGCCCGACTGGGGCGACGGGCGGCAATGAGCACCTGGCAGGGACTCTGGGCCACGCTTCTCATGTCGCCACTGTTCGTTGCAGTGGCATTCGCGGGTGCACCGCTGCTGGCGCCGTTCGGCATCGACGATGCGGTCGTCGACCAGGCTGTCGCCTGGTGGCGACCGCGTCTGCTCGGCGGTCCGCTGGCCGTCGCGCTGTGGGGCCTTTCCGGTTTCTTCAACGGGCTCGGTCGCGCGCGGGTGACGCTCTTCGTCATGCTGTTCGTCGCGATCGCCAATGCAGCATTGAACGCACTCTTCATCTTCGTGCTCGACTGGGGCATCGCGGGGTCCGCGTGGGCGACGACGGCATCGCTCGCGATCGGTTGCGCCATCTCGGCCGCGCTGTTTCTGTCTCCCGCAATGCAGCATCCGTTTCGCACGCGGCTCATGTGGCGCTTTCGTGCCCGTCACTTTCGGCGCCTGCTGGCGGTCGGCATTCCGACCGGGATGTTTCCGGCAGTCGATCTGGTGGCGATCTCGCTGTTCCAGCTGATGCAGGTGAAGCTCGGTGTGGTGCAGGGCGCAGCGACACAAATCGTAATGATGCTCACGTCCATCGCCTATCTGCCCGCCATCGGCATCGGCATCGCCGGCACAACGCTGGTGGGTCAGTCGATCGGCGCCGGCGATCGGGACTGGGCGCAGCGGGTCGGCAACGTCACCATCGCCCTCTCGGCGGTCTACATGGGACTCGTCGGCTTCGGCATCGGGCTGGCAGGCCCCTGGTTGGTGCCGTTGTTCACCGACGTGTCGCAGTCAGGTGCAGAAGACGTCGTGAAACTCGGCGTGAAGATCATCTGGATCGCGGGCGCCTACCAGATATTCGATGCCCTCAACCTCACCGCGGCCTTCTGTCTGCGCGGCGCCGGCGACGTCAAGGTGCCCACGCTTTATCTGGTGGGGCTCGCGTGGGTTGGATTCGTTCCCCTCGCCCACATGTTCTCCTTCGCCCCGGGAGAAGGCTGGGTGAATTTCCTGCCTCACTTCGGTTGGGGAACCATCGGGGGTTGGTGGGCGTCTCTGGCCTATATCTTTCTTCTTGGGGTGATGATGCTGTCGCGCTGGCGTTCTGCGGCCTGGCGGCGCATCGAGATATACCGGTGAACGGCGGCGCCGCTTGGGGTTGGCACCGCAATTGCGTCAGGGGGACGCATGAAGATCGAGTTTCGTTTGCTGCAAGAGATGCACGGCTACGCCATCACGCATGGCCACGCCCCGAATCTGGCGAAGTTCGCCCGGCCCATCACCAACGAGCGTGACTACCGGGAGTCCAAGAACCTGCTCGCGCGCATCATGCGGACTGCCCGCGACCAGGAATCCGCCGTCCGTGCGGAAGCCCTGCTGCGCGAGATCGTCGATTACGAAATGCGACACGACAGCGATGCAGCGGAAGTCCCGGCGGCTCACGACTCGTCGGACGACTACGGCAATCTCCAGCGCCGCTGGAGCGACGTCGACGACCACTGATGTCGCATTCGCCGTCCGGGTTACGGACTGCGAATGCCCGACGGCTTCCCTATGACGGGAATCGCCGCTCCAGTTCTGCCACGTCATTCCGGCTCAGCAGCCTCAGCTTCTCGCCCCTGAGCATCAGGAAGAGCTTGGCGGTTTCCTCCAGTTCTTCCGTCGCGTAGACCGCCGCATCGAGATCCGCCCCCGCGATGACCGGGCCGTGATTCGCGAGCAGGATCGAGTGATGCTTCCCCGCCACTTCGCGCACCGCATCGGCCAGCGCCGGGTCTCCCGGCGGAAAGTACGGCAGCAGCACCAGCCGCCCGATCTTCATCACGTAGTAGGCCGTGATCGGCGGAATCGGATCTTCCTTCGCCAGCCCGTCGAGCACCGACACCGCGACCGAATGCGTCGAATGCAGGTGCACCACCGCGCCAGCCCGAGGCCGCTCCCGATACATGTTGAGATGCAGGAAGTTTTCCTTGGAAGGCTTGTCGCCCGACAGGTGCGCCCCGCTCTCGTCCACCTTGGAGATGCGAGCCGGGTCGAGGCGACCGAGACACGCGTTCGTGGGCGTGAGGAGAAAGCCGTCGTCGAGCCGCATCGACAGATTGCCCGCCGAGCCGAACGCGAGCCCGCGGTCGAACAGCGACTTGCCGAGCATCGCCATGTGCTCGCGCGCCTTCACCTCGCTCATCGATAGACTCCGAACGCCTTCGTGAAGAAGTCGACCGTGCCGAAGTTGCCCGACTTGAGCGCGAGCGCGAGGCGCGGTTCGCCGAGGCTGGCGGTCCACGGTACGCCCGGATCGATCTCGGCGCCGATCATGAGACCTTCGACGCCGAGCGCCCCGACTACCGCACCGGAGGTCTCGCCGCCCGCGACCACCAGTCGCCTGACGCCCCGACCCACCAGACCCTTCGCGATCTGCGACAGCGTCTCCTCGACGAGCGTCCCCGCATGCGCGCGACCGAGTTGCGACTGGACTGCGCTCACGGCGTCGGGTGACGCCGTCGAGTACAGGAGGATCGGACGGTCGCCGAGTCGCGCGCCCGCCCATTCGAGTGCCTTGCCGACGACATCCTCACCGCGCGAGATGGACAGCGGGTCGATCTCGAATGCCTCATGCGTCTGCTTCATGTTGGCCACCTGCGCCTGCGTGGCGGCAGAACAGCTCCCGGCAAGGACTGCCGCATGGCCGCCGACGGCCGGCAATGCCATGCCCTGTCCCGTCTTCAGCAGACCCTGGCGCACGAAATTGGCGGGCAATCCCATTGCCATGCCGGACCCGCCGGTCACGAGCGGCAGATCGGCGCAGGCTTCGCCGAGAATCGCGAGATGCCGGTCGCTCAGCGAGTCGAGCACGGCATGCCGGACACCGTCGGCGCGCAGCTTCGCGATCGCTGCACGTACCGCCTCCGCACCCGCCTCGACGACCGCTGCCGGCACGAGTCCCACCTTGCCGCGGGTCTGCTGCTGGAGCACCCGAACGAGCGACGGATCGGTCATGGGCGTGAGCGGATGGTGCCGCATGCTCGACTCCGACAGCAGCACATCGCCGACGAACAGGTACCCCTGATACACGGTGCGCTTGTTGGTCGGGAACGAGGGATTGAACACCGTGAAGTCCGTGCCGAGCGACTCGCACAGCGCCTCGGCCACCGGTCCGATGTTGCCCTGGGGCGTGGAGTCGAAGGTCGAGCAGTACTTGAAATAGAACTGGCGGGTGCCGGCTTTGCGCAGCCAGTCGAGCGCCGCGAGGGACTGCTGCACGGCCTCGGCGACGGGATTGCTCCGCGACTTGAGCGCGACGATCACCGCATCGGCGTCCGGCACCGGGAAACCCGGTCGCGGCACGCCCAGCAGTTGAACGGTACGCATCCCCGCCTTGACGAGGGTACTGGCCAGATCCGTGGCCCCGGTGAAGTCGTCCGCGACGGCTCCGAGAAGCAACTGTCCCACGCTCACTCCTGATTAGGTAGGTCTGATCGAATGGTGCATTCGTGAACGGCGGCAGAAGGCAAGCGCACGGCGGCCACCGTCGATGGGCGGATGGTACTCCCCGGCCGAAGCCGGAGTCAGGCAGGAATCGGGACGACGCCGCAGGATCTGCACGGCTCCCGCGGGCGAAACAGGCGTCGCGCTACTGGCGAGTGGCTTCGAGCAGGTAGGCGACGATCGCCTTGCGGTCCTCTCCGGAAGGCGCGTTGTGCCCGGGAAGAAATTTCTCCAGACGCCCAGCGCGGTCGGATTCCGGCGCGCGGGCGGCGAGCTTCAACAGGCGGTCGTGGTTATGGCAGGCGACGCACTTTGCCTTGACCAGCGTCTCGCCCCGCGCCACCTCCTCATCGGCCCAGACAGCCGAGCATCCGAGCATTCCCGCCAACAGCCAGTGCCATGTGCGCATCGTGATCTCCTCGTTAGCGGCGGCCGGGCCGGGAGGCAGCCGGCGCGGGCGTCGCGATGGGCGGATTGGAACGCGCCGCCCCCCGGCACCGGCTGATCTGGATCAAGGGAAGGTTGCCGTCACTTCCAGTGGGGCGGAATCGTCTTCGCGAAATAGGGCAGCGACTCGACCTGCTGCATCCAGGCCTTCATGCGCGGGCCGATGAGCCCGGCGAGGTCGAGGTCGGTCTTGCGCTTGTCCATCCGCAGCGCGAGCGCGACGTGCGGGTAGGCGGCGAAGTCGGCAGCCGACGGCTCGGCGCCGGCAAGCCAGGGGCCCGTGACGATCGAGTCCCACCGGGCGATCTCCTTGCCGAACTCGGCGCGGGCCTCGGCGATCTTCGTCTCGTCCCACTGCTCGCGCGGCTTGAACAGCACCTGGCCGAGCAGCGAATCCATGGACGCGCCGAGGTAGTTGTCGGCCTCCAGGACGAGGCGACGGACGAGCGCCCGGCCGCGAACGTCGCCGGGAAAGAGCTTCGGTCCCTGCTGGAAACGCTCGTCGAGGTACTCCACGATCGCGGAGGACTCGTACAGTGCAAAGCCGTCGTCCACGATCACCGGCACCTTCCCGCGCGGGTTCAGCGCCCGGTATTCCGGTGTCTTGTGCTCCCGATCGGAGAACGAGATCATCTTCAGGTCGTACTGGACGCCCTTCATCTCCAGTCCGAGCCACACCCGCCAGGCGAAGGGCGAGCCGGAACCGCAATAGAACGTGATGGCCATTTCAGTGTCTCCATAAGAACAGGACGGCGCATTGGAACATAGGGAGAGGCGGACCCGATATGG
>CAZEDA010000025.1:0-19628 GCA_964510915.1 uncultured Rhodocyclaceae bacterium
AAACAACTCTGCGCGTGCTGCGCGACCTCTACCCCGTAAGGCCGCCGCACTTCGAATCTCTCTACCGCATCCTGGAGGCGGAGGTCGCGTTCGGAGAGGGCCGGGTCAAGGAGGCAATCGCGCTCGCGACGCTGGCGATCGCTCTCGTCGAGACATGCGGCGTGCAATCGAGCGCGATCGCGTATCGGATCATCCTCATCGATTGGCTGCTTCATGACGACGATCGGCCAGAGGCGCTAAAGCAGCTCGATATCGTCGATGGTCTGATCGAACACGGCCAGATTTCGGAGTGCTACCGGCCAGTGCTGCATGTGTACCGGTTCTTCCTCTGCCGCTCCACCGGCGATGCGATTCGAGCTCGCGAGCATGCCGTGCAGGCTCTCTCGGAAGGGCGGGAGTACGGCATTCGTGTCTATATGCGCTGGGCCGAGACTGCCATGCCGTATCTCTGTTCGTACGCGATCGAGCACGGTATCCACGCGGACTATGCGCGCCAGCTCATCGAAGCGTTCGAACTCGCGCCGCCGACACCGGACGCGGAATTCTGGTCGTGGGCGGTCCGGCTCCGCACCCTCGGCACCTTCGACCTCAGCGTCCGCGACGAGCCTGCGCACTTCACCCGCAAGGCGCCGCGCCGGTTGCTCCAGCTTCTCGAAGCGATCGTCGCGTTCGGCGGCACGGATGTCCCCGCACAACGGCTGGTCGATGCGGTGTGGCCGGAAGAGGATGGTGACGGCGGAGTGCATTCGCTGCAGGTGGCACTCACGCGGCTTCGCAAGCTCCTCGGTCAGGCCGACGCCGTGCAGGTCCAGGACGGGCGTGTGTCGCTGAACCCGGCGCGCTGCTGGGTGGACGCCATCGTGTTCGATCGTATGACCGCGATCGGTGCCGACTGCGATATCGAGCACGCCGAGCGCGCGTGCACTCTCTACGGCGGCGCATTTCTTACTCATGAGACCGAGGCCGCGTGGGCGGTACCCACCCGGGAACGGCTGCGTACGCGCTACGTGGAACAGGTCGCCCGCATCGGACGTCACTACGAGGACTCGCATCAGTGGGATCGTGCCGCCTCTTGGTATCAGCGCGGCATCGATGCCGACCCGCTGATGGAGGCCTTTCACCAGGGCGTGATCCGCTGCTATGGCGCGTCGGGGCGCAAGGCCGAGGCGCTCGGTGCCTATCGCCGTCTTCGCCAGACGCTGTCCGTCGTGCTGGGCATCGCGCCGTCGGTGGCTTCGCAGGCGCTCTACGACGCGCTCTACGCCGGGGAAGGCTGACTGGTTCGGCGCGCCCGACATCCTGTTCGCGAATAGGTGTGCGATCCGTGACCTGCCGGGCGATAGCTTGGCGACGGTCACGAGGAGCACGCCATGTCCGATCGACACGTTCTCGTTCTGAGGCTCTACCGGCGCGAAGGCGCAGAAGGGGCCGAACGCCTGTTTGTCTGCGAGGACCCGGAGGCGGGAAGGCAGATTCCCTTCGCCACCGGCGAGGAACTCTGGCGCATCGTCGAGAGCCGGTTCGAGAAGCAGACGCGCTCCCGTGGCCGAAACCGCGCGGCAGTTCCCGCTGCGCGCAAACCGAAACCCGATGCCAAGGAGCCGTCATGATTCAAGCGATGTTGCGCACTCTCGTCGTTGCCGCCCCCCTGTTTGCCGTTGCCTCGGCGATCTCCGCGGCCGACCTGCCGAAGGAAGGCCGCCTCGACTTCAACTACTGCATGGCCGGCAAGACCGACTACACGGAGATCAAGGGCGGGCTCGCGACCGGCATGTTCGAAGGCTGGGCCTCCACCTACGCCAACGGCGGGACCCGGGCCTTCGACCGGCAGGGGTCGCGTTGTGTCGGCGTGTACGAAATCGTCGACGGCAAGTATCGCGACTACGGGGTCTGCACCCAGGTGGACGCCGACGGCGACAAGTGGCTGATGCGCTTCGAGACCGGCGGGGACATGGGCGGCAAGTGGGTTGCCGTGGGCGGCTCGGGCAAGTACGAAGGCATGACCGCCAGTGCCACCTACACCCCGGTCGGAGAGATTCCGCCAGGCGGGGCGGCGGGGATCTACAACAAGTGCAACCGGAACACGGGGACCTACCGGCTGAAGTGACTCGCCCGGATTCCGGCGAAAAAATAGCGGGCAGGCCACGGTCTGCCCGCGCGCTTTCGGGGCGGCGCGGTGACTTTTTCCCGGGGTCGAAGAAGGGGCTCAAGACTTTCCGGAACCCTGTCGTTAAACAGCTACAAGCGGTGGGTGAAAGCCGGAAGCCCGGCGGGAGATCCAACCGCATCAACGACAGGGATACCGGCCCCCGGGGTCGGCCAGAGGAGGAAAACCCTATGAATTCCGACGTGATCGGTCAGATTCTCGAAGCCTGCAGAGCGCTGGATGCGCCGTGGGCCGCACTCATGGCGCAGTACGGCCATCTCGATGACGGCGTGGACGCTCCCGAGCTCGGGACCGCGGCCGAAGCGCCGAGCGCACAGCACTGATTGCCCCGATCACTCCCATGAGGAATTCCGCGATGACGTATCCCACCTCCCTGCGCGAGATCCCTTCCGACGCACGCTCCGTCGTGCCGGCCGAGATCGACCGCGACGCCCTGACCGGACTCATCGGCATCGGCATGCTCCGCGAGCTGGCCGAGGGCCGCTTCAGCGAGGCCCGGCGCCACGGCTACTACGCCAGCATGATCGTCGCGCAGATCGACGGTTTCCAGAAGCTGTCGGAGGAGCAAGGGTCGATCATGACCGATGACGTGGTGCTGTCGCTCGCACACCTGATGCGCCTTTGCGTTCGTCGCGAGGACGTGGTGGCACGAGTCGGCGACGACCGCTTCGTGATCCTGATGATGCATTGCGATGCCGAGAACGCACTCGCCAAGGCCGATGCCTTGAGAATCGCCTTCCACGGCCTGGAGCCTTCCGGTGTCGAGTGCACCGCCAGCCTCGGCGTGGTGGCGACCTCGGTGGTGGCCGGCGTGAGCTTCGACGAAGTCTTCAATCTGGCGGAAGGTGCCCTGGGCATCGCCAGCCGCAGCGGCGGCAATCGCGTGGCGCTCGCCGAAGGCGATGTGGCCCCTCTCCGGCGTGTCGTCGGCATCAATTGACCGGTCACACAGGCAGCACCATGCAAAACGGCGCCCGCGGGCGCCGTTTTGCATGGTGCTGGACGAAGGACTGAGTGCTACTTCTTCAGGCTGTCGCGAATCTCGCGCAGGAGCACAACGTCTTCCGGCGTGGGGGGCGGCGGCGCGGGCGGCTCGGCGCGGCGCAGGCGGTTCACCTGCTTCACCATCATGAAGATCACGAAGGCGAGAATGATGAAGTTGATCGCGATGGTGATGAAGCTGCCGTAGGCGAATACGGGCACGCCGGCCTTCTTGAGAGCGTCCAGGGTCTCGGCAGTGCCGGCCGGGGCATCCGCCAGCTTGAGGTACATGTTGCTGAAGTCCACGTTGCCGATGATCCGGCCGACGATCGGCATGATCAGATCGTTCACCGCGGAGTCCACGATCTTCCCGAAAGCGCCGCCGATGATCACGCCGACGGCGAGATCCATCACGTTGCCCTTGAGGGCGAACTCCTTGAACTCCGATGCAAAGCTCATGACGATTCTCCTGATTGTGTTGGTTGACTGGCGGCACGGGCAGCGGCTGGCCGTGCCGCTGGCTTCCCCCGGATACCACCGCCGATAGTAACCCGGACGCCAGCGCGGGCAACAACACGATATCGGGGATTATCAGAGTCGGAAGGTGCAATCCGCGTAGGTTGTGCCGACCTTCCCTAGGCACTGCCGTCCGGGCGCCGTGCCTCGATGAAGGTCCGGGACCAGTGCGGCTCGTCGAGACTCTCGACGCGCACGCCTTTCCCGCGGGACGGCGCGTGGACGAACCGGTTGTCACCGACATAGAGCCCGACGTGGAGCGCGCCGCCGCGTCCGCGGTGGAAGAACAGCAGATCGCCGGGCGCCAGTGCGGCCCTGCCGACCAGCGGCGTGCTGCGCCGCCGCTGTTCCCGGGATTCGCGGGGGAGGGCGATGCCGGCGCGCTGATACGCATACTGCACGAGGCCGCTGCAGTCGAAGCCGTCGGGGGTGCTGCCGCCATAGCGGTAACGGACGCCGAGTTGCGCCATGGCTTCGTCCACCGCCCGGCGGCCTGCGTCGCCGGCGCGCACCTCGTCACTGGCGGGCTCCACCGTGGCGGTGCCGGATGGCGGCCGGGGTACGGTCGTGCAGCCGGCTGCGAGCAGCGCGGCCAGCGCCAGTGCCGCGATGCGCAGGGTCATGCCTTCTGCACGCCGCACCAGCGGGCGAGATAGAGGGCCAGCACCTGCGTCACCCGGCGGGTGCTCTCCAGACTCACGGATTCGTCGATACCGTGGATGTGGGTGGATTCGGGTCCGTAACAGGTGGCCGGCGTATCGCCGTAGAGGTTGAACACGCGGACATCGGTCGTGGCCGTGGAGGCCAGCCACTCGGGCTGCGTGCCCATGACATGCTCGTGCGCGCGGACGAGGGTTTCCATCGCCGGCTGCGCGCGCTCCACCACCACGCCCTCCGACTGCAGGCCCGCATAGCGCACACGGTACTGGACGCCTTCCAGGCCAGGCTGCGTACGCGCGGTTTCCGCCAGACGGGCTTCGACGGCGGCCTTCGCCTGCGCCACCGTGACGCCCGGATAGAAGCCGCAGCGGATGTCCATCACGCAGCGCGTCGGTACCGAGGACGTCCACTCGCCGCCTTCGATGCGGCCGAGATTGAAGTTGATGGGCCTCGCCACTTCGCGGAACGCAGGATGCCGTGCCTCCGGACGGTTCCAGTCGTCCCGCAGCCCCTGCAGTCCGCGGTAGAGCGCGAAGGCCGCTTCGATGGCGTTGATGCCACGGCTTACGTCGAGCACGTGGGCAGGGCGCCCGAGGACTTCCACCGACAGCCACAGCACGCCCACCTGTGCCGCGAGAATCGACTGGTCGAAGGGTTCCGGAATGATCGCCGCGTCGGCGCGGTACCCGCGATACAGACACGCCAGGGCCCCGTTCCCCGTGCATTCCTCTTCCACGACGGACTGGAACCACACCGGCGCGGCCGGGGCGAGACCCAGGCGGCGAAGTGCGAGGAAAGCCGTGACGTAGGCTGCGATGCCGGCCTTCATGTCTCCCGAGCCGCGCCCGTACATGCGGCCGTCGCGCACGACCGGCTCGAATGGCGGGTTGGTCCACATGTCTGCCGAGCCCACGGGGACGACGTCGATGTGACCGTTGAAGATGAGCGAACGGCCCGTGACGGCGCGCGGGCGATACTCCCCTACGACATTGTCGTGGCGGGTCCAGTGGCCCAGGGACGGCGCGTAGCCGGGCATCCCGGCGAGTTCGCGGTCGTCCACGGCAAAGCGGTCCACCTGCAGGCCCATCCCCTGGAACAGGCCCTCCATGTAGTCCTGCGCCCCGGCTTCTTCGCCGAGAGTGCTGGGAAAGCGCACGAGGGCCGCGAGCAGTCTCTGCAACTCCGGCTGCAGATCGTCACAGGCGGCGAGCAGATCGCGTTCGAGGCCGGCGTCGAGAGCGTCCGGAACGGCGTGGGAGGCGGTCATGGTGTTGTCTTGAAGGCGGATCGCCGGACTATACGACCCGTGCTCGGCGAGTCAAGAAGGCCTGCACGGACCCCCAAAAGAAAACGGGCGTGACCCGAAGGCCACGCCCGTTCGTGGAACGACTGCGGTGTTACTGGCCGAGCAGCTTCAGCTCGACGCGGCGGTTCTTCGCGCGGCCGGCGGCGCTGCCGTTGTCAGTGACCGGGGCCTGCGAACCGTAGCCCTTGGCGACCAGGCTTTCCGCGGGCACGCCCTTCGAGATGAGGTAGGTCATCACGACTTCGGCGCGCTTCTGCGACAGGGCCTGATTGACCGCGGCGGAACCGACGTTGTCGGTGTGGCCGGAGATCTCGACCTTGGCGCCCGACTCCTTCAGCTGTTCGGCGATGTCGTTCAGCGTGGCGAGGGATTCGCGCTTCAGCTTGGAGGAGGCCGTCTCGAACGTCACACCCTTCAGCACGAGCGTCTCGCCGGCAGTCTTCGGCAGCGCCAGACCTGCGGCACCCGCGGCGGCAGCACCTGCGGCAGCCGCGCCCGAGTCCGTCTTCGGCGCGCTCGCACCGGCAGCCGTTTCGCAGCCTGCGGCATCGACCTTGGCACCGGCCTTGGTGTTGGGGCAGCGGTCGAGGATGTCGGAGATGCCGTCGCCGTCGCTGTCCACCGCGCAGCCGTCGGTGCCGACCTTCACGCCGTTGGGCGTGCTGGCGCAGCGGTCACGGCTGTCGGGGATGCCGTCACCGTCGGAGTCCATTTCGCAGCCGTTGGGCATGACTGCAGCACCGGCAGGCGTGTTCGGGCAGAGATCGTTGACGTCGGCCACGCCATCCTTGTCCGCATCGGCGGTCGGGATGCAACCGGTGGCGTCGACAGCGGCGCCCTTGGGCGTGCCGGCGCACTTGTCGGCGGCATCCGGGATGCCGTCCATGTCGGTGTCCTTGTCGATGGCGCAACCGTCGGTGCCCACCTTGGCACCCTCGGCAGTACCGGGGCAGATGTCGACCTTGTCGGCGACACCGTCCTTGTCGGAATCGGCCAGGGGCTTTTCCTGCTGACCGCAGGCCCACCAGCCCAGCAGACCGCCGGCGACCGCGCCGATGGCCATGGCTTCCTTGTTCTCGACGGATCCGACGCCACCGGCGAGCAGCGCACCGGCTGCCGCGCACATCATGGGGTTGGAGAACAGGTTGCTGCCGGTCGAGCCGCCCGAATCGCTGGAGGAGGCGGGGGCGCCACCCGTGTCCTTGCCGGCCTCGCCTGTGTTCCACAGGTTCGCACAACCGGTTGTCAGGGTGGCCACCAGGGCCAGCAGACCTACGCGTCGAAGAAATGTCACGTCGAGAATCCTCTTTTCGGGTTCATGGCTGTCCGGCCCCGGGCCGGACGCAAACTGCTCTATTGTGAAGCCACCGGCCGGCGGCCACAACCTTTCAAGCGGTGGCCCGGCCGTCCCATTCCGCCTCCTGGAGGGCGCGCCACTGGACCTTGCCCGTCCCGGAACGGGGCAGGGCGTCCACGAAGGCCACCAGCCGCGGCACCTTGTAGACGGCCATGTGTTCCCGCGACCAGGCGATGATCGCTTCGGCGGTCGGAGGCTCCGCGAGGCCCGCACGCAGAACCACATAGGCCTTCACCGTCTCCCCTCGGCGGTCGTCCGGCGCTGCCACGACGCACGCCTCCTGAATGGCGGGGTGCTTGAACAGCGTGGCTTCGACCTCCGCCGGCCAGACCTTGTAGCCGTTGGCGTTGATCATCCGCTTCAGGCGATCGGCAATGTAGAAGAACCCGGACTCGTCGATGCGGCCGAGATCGCCGGTGCGCAGGAAGCGGCGCCCCTCGACCTCGACGAACGTGGCTTCCGTCGCCTTCGGGTTGTTCCAGTAGCCCAGCATGACCTGGGGGCCGCGGGAGACGATCTCGCCCACTTCTCCCGGGCCGAGGATGCGACGCGTCTCGGGGTCGATCACCAGCGATTCGGTGTCGAAGGTCGGGATGCCGAGGCATTGCCGGCGCAGTTCCGTGGGCGGGTTGAAGTGCGTCTGCGAGATGGTCTCGGTCATCCCGTAGGCCTCCATGTACTCGATGCCGCAGCGGGCCTGGAGTTCGCGCGCCACCGGTTCGGGCATGGAGGAGCCCCCGCCGGCGATGGTGACCAGGGACGAAAGGTCGCGTTTGGCCGTGCTGGGGTGGGCCAGCAGATCCACCACCATGGTCGGCACGTTCGCCCAGTGGGTGCAGCGGTAGCGCTCGATCAGGTAGCCGGCGGTCTCCGGATCCCACCGGGGCAGGAACGCGATGGTGGCGCCGCAGTAGAGGGCCGCGTTCATGCTGTGCTGCATGCCCGTCACGTGGAACATCGGCGCCGTGCAGAGGATCACCGAGTCCTGAAGCATCGCCTCCCAGACCGCGCCCCCCACGGCGGTGCACATGATCGTCCGGTGGGAATGCATGCAGCCCTTGGGTTTGCCGGTGGTTCCCGACGTGTAGAGGATCGCCGCGAGGTCGTCCGGCTCGGCGAGATGGGGGGCAGGGGTCCGGTTGGCGGCCATCACGTCGCGCCAGGCCACGGCGCCCGGCGAGGTGACCGGCTTGTGCGGCGCGGCAACGAAGGCCGGCACGGCGAGTTCGGTCGGGGCAGTGAGCGCGTCTGAGTACGTCGCGACGATGATCCTGTCGGCCAGCGTGCCGAGGTGCGGGGCGATCCGGTCGAACAGCTCCTGGGCGACGATGGCCACCCGCGCGCCGCTGTCCCCGAGGTTGTGCGTGAGTTCGTCGGTCACGTTCATGGGCGAGACGGCGACGACGACGGCGTCCGCCCGGAGGATCGCGTAGTAGGCGACGACGAACTGCGGGCAGTTCTGCATGTAAAGCAGGACGCGGTCCCCTCGCTTCACGCCGCAGTCGGTCTGCAGATAGCCCGCCAGGCGCTCGGCCTGATTCTCCAGTTCGGCGTAGGTCACCTTGCTGTCGTAGTAGACGGTCGCTGGCGTGTCCGCATAGCGGCGGGCGCTGGCGGCGAGATTGAACCAGAGGCTGGTGGCCGGGATGCGCAGGCTCCGCGGGAACTGCTTGGGCCAGCAGGAATAATCTTCGGGCGTCATGAAACGGGGCTGCTTGAGCGGGATGAAGCCGGGACTGTAGCGCAAGTCGACGGACTGAAGCGTGGCGGGGGGCGGCCCCTTGATTCGAATCTCTCGGTACGATAGATTTTTACGCAAGCCTCGGCGTGCTGTCCGGTGTCGTTGCACTGTGCGGCGCTCCCGGGGCGCCGGCCCGAATCGTGGCCACCCTTTCTGGAGACCAGCCGGACATGCATAGCCACAAGACCCTCGTCGGTGCCATGGCGCTTGCCTTGGCCACCCTGCTGGCCACGGCCACCCCAATCGCGCACGCCATCACCTTCGAACTGCTGGATGCCTCCGGCAACGTCACGGGGGTCTACAACCCGGGCGAAAGCGCCTGGCAGATTGCGCCGGGCAGCCAGTCGCAGGATCTCAGCGCGCTGCCCGGTGGCGGCTTCTCGATCCTTCTCGACCCGGATACCTTCGGCGTCGGCGAGAACAACACCCAGCGATCCGACATCTACGGGGCTGGCATTCTGCTGCCGGCCAGTGCCCACGGCTACCGCATCTCCTTCTCGGCCAATCTGCGCACGTGGGACTCCTACAACGACGAGAACACCGGAGTGCCTCCCTTCCCCGGCGGCTCGTTGGGCTTCTGGGACCTCTTTGCGGTCAACGCCAACACCTCGGGCTACTACTGGGATCTGGTCGGCTCCGCGACCGGCGGCGAGGGGGGCGGAGGCGAAGTTCCCACCGTTGCGGCGTTGAGCGCGCTGGCGGCGTCCGTCCCCGTCAACGATTCCGTAGTGCCCTCGCCGCCTGCCGGTTCCCTGGTGCAGTACACGAATCCCGGCGACAACACGTCGGCGCTGCCCGGCGCCACCTGGGCCTGGGGCGGCCGTGACTACGCGGCTGGCTACTTCGAGTCGATCGGTACCAGCGGCAACGTGGTGCTTCGTTCCTCGGCGCCCGTCTACGTGAGCTTCGTGCTGGACACCCGGACGGAGCCCTTTGCCGACACCAACTATCCGTCGTGGGGAGCGTTCGGCACCGCGGGATCGCTCGTTTCCGTGCCGGACGGCGCCAATGGCCTGCGACCCGGCGCGGTTCCCGGCAATCCACTGCTTCCGGTCGACGGTGACGTGGAAGACGGCGTGTTCGAGTTTGCCCCGTTCGACATCGTCGAGGGCGGTCTGGGTGACACCTCGTTCCTGTTCATCGATCCGGACGTCACCATCGGCTATCTGTACAAGGTGAGCGGCGGTCCCAACTTCATCGAGATCCTGCTGCCGACGCTCGGCGACCCGGACGGGTATCAGGTGCAGCTGCTCATCAATGGTGAGTGGGTAACGGTGGGCAACGTGGACGACGGCGACACCTTCACGTTCGCGTCGGGTGTGAACACGTTCCGCGTGATGGGCATCAGCCCCGCGCTCGGCATCGATCCCACCAACCCGATCGCGTTCGTGACCGGCGTGAAGTTCGACGACACCGGCACCGTGCAGCTCGAGATGCAGGCCATCTCCGTCCCGATTCCCGAACCCGAATCCATGGCCCTGCTGGCCGCCGGTCTGGTTCTGGTGGCGGTACGCCGGGTACGCGCCCGGCGGTGAAGCCCGGGAGTCCCGTGGCTCCGGCTTGCCGGGGTCACGGTGTCCGGCGGGTTTCCCTCGCCGGACAGTCGGCATAGGCTGAGCAGCCGGTACTCCGCACCTCGGCATTGCCGCTTGCCGTGAACGTGAGCGTGGTCGTGCCGCCGATTCCACTGCTGACGTAACCATCCAGCAACCCATCGATCCGCCGCTCGCCGATGAGCGCGGAGTAAGTGACCTCCCCCTCGCCGGCGAACCGGAAGATCCGCTCCACCGAGCGGCCTGGCGCCACCTCGCCCACGCTGTACTGCCCCATCGGACTTCGCAGCATCAGCTCCCGAACCGGCGCGGTCGAGTCGTTCTCGATCACCACACGGTAGGCGCTGGCGACGTAGGCTGCTGCATAGACGAAGCCCACTGCAGCCGGCACGTTCCCGATCAGCAGGACGAGCCCCAGCATGGAATGGCGAAACCAGCCCGGCGTCCCGGCACGGTCGACGACCCTCGAGTAGCGGTGCAGACAGAAGAGCCCCGCCGGCAGGAGCGCGAGTCCCACGCCGATATCCGCGAGGCCGGCGGCAGCCAGCCAGCCTGCCTGCGTGCGATACCAGCCTGCGAAGATCGCGATCGCCGCGCCGAGCGGCAGCACAGCACACGCCACCGCAGCGATCAGCCAGTGTCCTGCACGCATCTTCGATTCGCTCTTCCCGGTTTCTCGGCGGACGGCGCGCTCAGGCAAACGGACCGAACGAAAGGCGGCGCGCCAATCCGCCCGATCTTCCCTACACTACGGTGCATGAGTTCGCCGACGACATGATGCTCGACTACGACGCGTTCCGGGAGTCGTTCCTCGATCCGGGACGATGGACGGAGGGAGAGGCCGAGAGCCGCGACGCGACGGCGCGGCACCCGGCCGATCCGCAGTCGTGGCTATGCCGCGGTGTCGTGCTGGCTCACCTCGATCGCAAGGACGAAGCGCGTCCGGCGCTTGCCCGCTCGGTGGAACTCGATGGCCGCCGTCCGCGTTCGCGATGGTGGCTCGGTCGCATGCTGGAAGAAGCGGGGGATTTCGATGCGGCCGCCGCGCAATTCACCGCTGCGCTCGCCGCGGACCCGGGCTACGAAGCCGCGCGCTATGCCGGCCGATTCAACGACGCCGCGCGGCGAGAACGCGATGTCGCCGCGGCAAGACTCGCTGCCGTGCGCCACCCCGCTGGTGGGGATCGGTATCTCGTCATCCGCAGCTGGGGCTCGGGCTTCTGGTCGGAGATCCTGCACCTGCTCGGCGGCCTGCTCACGGCGGAGCTGACCGGTCGCATCCCGGTGGTGTGGTGGGGCGCCAACTGCCTGTTCCGCGACCCCGATCGCGACAACGCGTTTCCGGATTTCTTCGAGCCGGTGTCAGAGGTTTCACCGGCCGATCTGCCATGGCATGCCGGGCCGCTGTTTCCACCCAAGTGGCACGCGGGCAACCTCGCCGCCCCGGAGGTCGCGAAGCGCGACGGAGAATGGTCCCGGATGCCGTCGTCCGCCTTCGTCGACCGGCCCGAGACTGTTGCCGTCTACGACCATTTCAACAGCACCCATCTGATCCGCGCGTGGATTCCGGCCGGCCATCCGTGGCACGGGATGTCGACTGCCGCACTCAATTGCGCAATCCTGGCAAGGTACGTCCGCCCGAGAGCTGAATTCATCGAGCGCGCCGGGCATCACATCGCCGCCCTGTTCGGGGGCAGCGCGTTCGACGCCGTGCATCTGCGCGGGACGGACAAAGCCACCGAGATGCCGCTGCTCGACGCGGTGAATGCCCAATCGCTGAGTCTCGTGCGGGAAGGAGGGCGTCCGCTGTTCGTGCAGACGGACTCGGAAGCGCTGCTCGCTCGCGTCCGTGCGATGGCGGGGACGCGGGTGCGTTCCATCGAATGCCGCCGCGGGACCGGCGAAGTGGGCGTACATTTCGAGCGTGCCGTCTCGCCCCGCCGGCTCGGCGAGGAAGTGCTGGTCGACGCGCTCGTCTCCCGCAGCGCCGAGCGCTTCGTCGGCAACGCGTGGTCCAGCGTGTCGAGCGCCGTGCGGGCGTGGTCGGAGCACCCGTCCGGCGCCACGCTGCTGGGCCCGTTCGACATGACGCTCGACCATTACGGGGAATACTTTGTCTGATCGTCCACTGCGATCCCCCGCCACCCCCGGTGTGCCGGGGTCCATCCTGCAAGCAAGGAGAAGCCGTTGAACTCGTCCGCATCGACCCTGCAGAGCCGCGACATCGCGAACGTGCTGCACCCCTACACCCATCTGCGCCGGCATGAGTCGCTCGGTCCTCTCGTCATCACCCGCGGCAAGGGTGTCCACGTCTACGACGACAAGGGCAAGGAGTACATCGAGGCCCTCGCCGGACTGTGGTGCGTGTCGCTCGGATTCAGCGAGCAGCGCCTGGCGGATGCCGCCGCGAAACAGATGGCGACGCTGCCCTTCTATCACACGTTCGCGAGCAAGTCGCACGACGTCGGCGTGGAACTCGCCGAGAAGCTCCTGTCGATCATGCCGGTGCCCATGTCGAAGGTGTTCTTCAGCAACTCGGGCTCGGAGGCCAACGACACTGCGGTGAAGATGGTGTGGTACTACCGCAACGCGCTGGGTCAGCACCGCAAGAAGAAGATCCTCTCGCGCATCCGCGGCTACCACGGCGTGACGGTCGCGACCGCGAGTCTGACCGGCCTGCCGGACAACCATCGCGATTTCGATCTGCCCATCGCCAACATCCGCCACGCCGACTGCCCCCATCACTTCCGCTACGGCAAGCCGGGCGAGACGGAGGAGCAGTTCGCCACGCGCCTTGCGGAGTCGCTGGAGGCGCAGATTCTTCGCGAGGACCCCGAAACGGTCGCCGCGTTCATCGCGGAGCCCCTGCAGGGCGCCGGCGGCGTGATCGTCCCGCCCGCGACGTACTTCCCGAAGATCCAGGCAGTGCTCAAGAAGTACGACGTGCTGCTCATCGCCGACGAAGTCATCTGCGGCTTCGGTCGCACGGGCCGCATGTTCGGTACCGAGACCTTCGGGCTCGAGCCCGACATCATCACGGTGGCGAAGGCGCTGTCCTCCGGCTATGTCCCGATCTCCGCCACGGTGGTGAGCGAGAAGCTCTACCAGGCCTTCCTCACCCAGAGCGACAAGATCGGCCAGTTCGCGCACGGGTACACCTACTCCAACCACCCGGTGCCTGCGGCAGTTGCGCTCGAGACGCTGCGCATCTACGAGGAACGCAAGATTCTCGATCACGTGGCCGCGGTGGGTCCGATCCTTCAGAGGCATCTCCGCCAGTACGCGGACCGGCCGTTCGTCGGTGAGGTGCGGGGCGTGGGGCTGATCGGGGCGATCGAACTCGTGAGCGACAAGACGACCCGCGCATCCTTCGACCGGAAACTGGGCGTGGGGGCGGTGATCGCCAAGGCCTGCCAGGAACAGGGACTCATCATCCGGGCGCTCGGTGACACGCTTGCCTTCTGCCCGCCGCTGATCATCACGCCGGCGGAGCTGGAGGAGACCTTCGCACGCTTCGCGCGCGCGTTCGATGCGGCGTTGCCCGAAGTGGAGCGCATCGCGGCCGCCGCCCGCTAAGGCTGCGCGTTCCGTTCTCTGTTTCCCGGCGCGAGGAGAGAGCCTATGCCCTGGTCCGTACGGTTGGATCCGACGCACGGTCTGATCGAGACGATCTACTCCGGCAAGCTGACGCGCGAGATGTGTGACGAAGCCGGCGTCGAGGCCAGGAAGCTCGTGCCGGATCCCGGGCCGCAGCTCTTTCTCAGCGACTTCACCGAGGCCAAGGTGAATGTTTCGACCGTCGGAATCTACGACGCGCCGGGCGTGTGGGAGCGGGCGGGGGTGAGCAAGGCACACTCGCTCGCGCTCATCGTCAACGCCGATGAACGCACCTGGACCAACGCCCGGTTCTACGAGGACACCTGCCGCAACCGCGGCTGGAACGTTCGGGTGTTCACCACCCGGCCGGACGCCATCGCATGGCTACTGACCCAGCGCAAGTCGCGCGATACCGATCACGGTGTGTAGGGAAGGTCCGCGCAACCTCCGTCGGGACCGCGCAGGTTGTGCGGACCTTCCCCGGTCCGGGCCATCACATCACGCCCTCGCGGCTGCTTCCTTTCGACGTCTGCGCAGCACAAACGCCACCACCGCGAGCCCGCCCGCGGACAGTGCGAACGCGGACGGCTCGGGGACCGGCGTGATGAAGACCTGGATGATGGACGGGTCGAGATCGAGTTCTCCCGTGGGATCGAGCACGGCCAGGATGGAGGTGCGTGCGGTGTTGTCGAAATCCGCGGCGACGGTGCCCCAGCCATAGGGGGAAGTCCCGAATCCGGCCGTGGCCAGCTGGTCGATGGTGACGCGGTACGCCGCCGACGGCAGCGGGTAAGGCGCGTTCAGCTCCGGGAACGGCAAGCCGAACTGGAACCGGCCGAGGACGTCGGCCTCCCGGATCGCAAAGAGCGACTCGCCGGCCATGGCGCCGTTGCGGTCCGGCTCGTCGTTCCTTCGGTCGCCGGAGGGATAGAGCGAGAGCAGATTGGACGGCATGGCCGCGAACGGGCTGAAATCGTCCGCCGTCCAGCCGCCGGAGGCGGTGACCGCGCCGATCAGGCTGTTGCCCCCGTTCGGCGACAGGATCACGTCGTAGGTGGCGCTTCCCGAGAACGTCGCCGAGCCACCGTCAGCGGGCGAAATCAGACTGTCGTTCACGGTGACCGTTTCCCGGAACGTGGCTTCGCCCTCGTGGAACGGCTGGGCCGAGTGCGCGAATCGCCCGGTCGACACGTGTCCGATCCTCGTGGAGAGATCCACCGGCTGACAGACTACGACGCCTTGAGGCACGCCCTGGTTGTCACACCCGAACCGCTCCAGCAGCCTCATGTACATCGGCAGGCCGAACTGCGCCACGTTCGCGAACGGATTGATGACGACTTCGATCCACCACTCGGCCTGGGCGGATGCCCTGCCCGAGCCTGCGGCCGTCGCGACGGCCCGCGCCTGCGCACTGACGCCGATGGCCACGGAGGCGTCGAGCGTGCCTTGACCCGACTGCAACGTGCGGACGTAGCCGGCGCCCATGGTGATCTCCTCGACGGTGCCGGGCTTGTACTGCCATTCGGACCGGGTGGAGCCGTTCCAGAGGGGGTAAGTGAAGCTGGTCGTCGGGAAAGGTCGCTCCGAGGGCGGAATCCAACCCGGCTGGGAAAGCGAGGCCGTAGTCGTGAGGACAGGGAAGTTCTGGATAGTGGTGGCGGCCGCGGGCAGCGCGACGGTGCCGACCAGCAGCGCCGCACAGCGACGCAGAAGGGACGAGGGCATCAGGGTCTCCGATTCTGGTTGTCAGGTCGGGTGCAACTGGCCCCGACTCTGCTGCGGAGTCTAGAAATCGGCGGCGTTTCGCACCATCGGGCGAAGGTAGGGGCGCGGAACCGACAATCGTCGGTGCGCGCAATCGTGTCGTATGAGCATGTGCATAGATGTCTCAGGTTCCGCCGAAATCGGGGAACATCCGCGTGGGTTGTGCGGGCCTTTCCCAATGTGCGAAGGTTCGGAGATCGCTATTCTCGACAGGTCCCGCGTCCCCTGGAGCTCTGACCCCATGTACCTCGGCATCGACCTCGGCACCTCGGCCGTGAAGGCCGTCCTCGTCGATGGTGCGCAGCGCACCGTCGCGAGCGCCGAGATCGCGCTCGACGTGTCGCGTCCGTTTCCCGGCGCGTCGGAACAATCGCCGGAGCAGTGGTGGACGGCCGTGGTCGCCGCGTGCGGTCGATTGCGAGCGCAGGCGCCAGCAGGATGGGCGCAGATACGGGCCCTCGGGCTCTCCGGACAGATGCATGGCGCCGTATTGCTCGATGCCCGAGGTGACGTGCTGCGTCCGGCGATCCTCTGGAACGACGGCCGCTCGGCGACGCAGTGCGCAGCGCTCGAGCGTGCAGTGCCGGACCTCGCGCAGATCGCCGGCGTGCGGGCGATGCCGGGCTTCACGGCCCCCAAGCTCCTTTGGGTGCGCGAACATGAGCCCGACATCTTCCAGCGCGTGGCTCGCGTGCTGCTGCCGAAGGACTACGTGCGCTGGCGTCTCACCGGAGACTTCGTCACGGATGCATCGGATGCTGCCGGGACGCTGTGGCTCGATCAGGCTTCCCGCGCGTGGTCGCCACTGCTCATCGCGGCGTGCGGTCTCGTGCAGGAACAACTGCCTGCCATTCGCGAGGGGACGCAAGCCACCGGGGTCGTCAGCGGCGCAGTGGCAGAAGTCCTCGGCCTCGCCGACGGCGTGATCGTGGCGGCAGGGGGCGGCGACGCTGCCGCCGGGGCTGTGGGCATCGGGGCGGTGAACGCCGGCGATGCCTTCCTGTCGCTCGGCACCTCGGGGCAGATCTTCGTCGTCACAGCAGACTATCGCCCGTCGCCCGACGCGATGATTCACGCCTTCTGTCACTGCGTGCCTTCCCGCTGGTACCGGATGGCAGCACTGCTGAACGGCGCGAGCTGTCTTGCGTGGGCGGCGCGCCTGCTCGGAGAGCCTGACATCGAAGCGCTTGTGGCGCGAGTGGACGCCACGACCGACGGTTCCGGGGAACTGCTCTTCCTGCCCTACCTCAGCGGCGAGCGCACGCCCCACAACGACCCGAATGCGCGGGGCGTGTTCTTCGGCCTGGACGGCGACACTTCGCCAGAGGCGCTCGTGCGTGCAGTCCTCGAAGGCGTGGCCTTCGCGTTCGCCGAATCGGCTGATTGCCTGGCGAACGCCGGGACGGCGCCGGAGCGTTTTGCGGTCATCGGTGGCGGGTCGCGGAGCCTTCTGTGGATGCGCATCCTCGCTGCCGCGCTGCAGCGTCCTCTCCTGCGGTACGAGGGGGCCGAGACCGGCCCCGCATTCGGCGCAGCGAGGCTCGCGAGGCTCGTGCTCACCGGCGAATCCGTCGATGCCGTCTGCACGGCGCCTGCGGTTCGCGATGTCGTCGAGCCCGACCCGGTTCTGGCGGATCGTTATCGGGATCGGGGACGGCGTTTCCGGCGGCTCTATCGCGCGCTGGCGCCGGAGTTCGCCAGATAGGGGAGGTCCCCTCGACCTGCGTGATCGCGGAGGTCTCGCGGGCATTGCTCAGGCATCCGCCCCTGGCTTGATCTGGATTAAATCGGCGGAGGCGGCGGGCGCCTAGACTCGGCCACCTCTTTACGGTCGATCGGTCCGTTGCCACCTGTCCGTCTTCACCGGCATGTCACCGGTTCGCTTTTCCCCCTGCCCGGGCCCGCATGCGGTGCGCACGGGTCGATTCCGCCGGCTGCCTCCCGCGCCCTCCTGCGTGCGCGAGGCCGAACGGGCACCCTTCCATTTCGCGAGACCCATCCGTCATGAACGAGTCGAAGCAACCTTCCATCATCCAGGGCGGCATGGGCGTGGCTGTCTCCGACTGGCGCCTCGCGCGCGCGGTGGCGCTGCGCGGCCAGTTGGGCGTCGTGTCCGGTACCGCGATCGACACGGTGTTCATCCGGCGGTTGCAGGACGGCGACCCCGGTGGCCACATGCGCCGCGCCATGGCGCACTTCCCGCTGCGGCGGGCCGTGGAGGAGGCGCTCGGTCGCTACTTCCTGCCTGACGGCCGCCCGTCCGGTACGCGCTACCGGCTGCTGCCGCTGGTGCGGGAGAAGGTGAGCCACGCCCGTCGAGAACTCATGATGCTCGCCGCCTTCGTGGAAGTGTGGCTGGCCAGGCAGGGACACTCGGGCGTGGTCGGCATCAATCTGCTCACCAAGGTCCAGATTCCGACGCTGCCGACGCTCTACGGCGCGATGCTCGCAGGGGTGGACTATGTCCTGATGGGCGCGGGCATCCCGAAGGAGATCCCCGGTGCGCTCGACCGGCTCGCCCGACACGAGCCCGCGACGCTGCGGCTGGATGTCGAAGGGGGCGGAGAGCCCGACGTGATGCTCGAGCTCGATCCGAGTACCCATTGGGAAAAGGTGCCGGCGCCGATGGCGCGCCCGAAGTTTCTACCCATCGTCGCCAGCAACTCGCTCGCCACGCTGCTCGCTCGGAAGGCGTCGGGACGCGTGGACGGCTTCGTGGTCGAGGGACCGATTGCCGGCGGGCACAACGCGCCGCCGCGCGGACCGGCGCGGTTCGACGAGCATGGGGAACCGATCTACGGGGAACGCGATGTGGTCGACCTCGACGCACTCAAGACGCTGGGCCTGCCGTTCTGGGTGGCGGGCGGGAGCGGTCATCCGGATCAGCTCCGCGCCGCGCGCGAAGCCGGTGCGGCCGGCGTGCAGGTGGGGACGCTGTTCGCGTATTGCGACGAGTCCGGGCTGGCCGAATCGCTGAAGTCCTCCGTGCTGGAGCACGCTCTGCGCGGCGAGGTCAGCGTGCGGACCGATCCGCGAGCGTCCCCTACGGGCTACCCCTTCAAGGTGGTGCAGTGGCCTGCGCACCCGGGCCGCGACGCGCGGCGCGAGCGGATCTGCGATCTCGGCGCGCTGCGGGTGCCGTATCGCATGGCGGATGGAGGGCTGGGCTACCGTTGCCCTGGCGAGCCCGAGGACGACTATGTCCGAAAGGGGGGCGCGGCCGAGGACACCGCCGGTCGGCAATGCCTGTGCAACGGCCTCACATCGGCGGCAGGTCAGCCGCAATTGCAGCGCTCCGGCGAACTCGAGCCGCCGCTCGTCACCAGCGGTGACGATCTGGAAAAGATCGCCGGGTTTCTCCACGGGCGCTCGCACTACAGCGCCTCCGACGTGATCGATTTCCTGCTTGGCGATGCGCCGTCGGCGCAATCTCGTTCTGCGTAGTGCCAAAGTCATCGATTTGTCTGCCGACTCACCGGAACAGGTGATATTCGGCTTCGCGCCGGTCCGATACCCTTCCGATACCGTATGCGTCGGCATCCGCCTCCGCGACGGCCACAAATTCACACTCGGGAGTCGGACCATGTTCAGAAAGTCGGCATCTCTTGCGGTCTTTGTTCTCGCAGCGCTGGGCGGCCAGCAGTCGGCGCTCGCCGACTCGCTGCCCAAATCGGGAAAGATCAGTGTGCACAGCGCGTTCCGCTCCTACGGCGATGACGCGGCGCAGTTGTCGCCGACCCGCATGACACTCTCGGGCATGTTCAACGGCGTGCTGTTCAACGACAAGGGATCGGGCCCGTTCCACGAGGGCTGGGTCGTGTGCAGCTACCAGGGCGATCTCGACAACGGCGCCGGCGGCTTCGTGGGTTCGTGCGCGTGGACCGACGCCGACGGCGACAAGGCTTTCGCCGATTACACCGGCAAGTTCCTCTCGACCGGCGGGTCCGAGGGCGTCAATCGCCTGAAGGGCGGGACCGGCAAGTTCA
>CAZEDA010000026.1:0-19608 GCA_964510915.1 uncultured Rhodocyclaceae bacterium
ACGTTGTTGTCGAGGATCTTGCGGAACTGGTCGTCCGAGATGCCGCCGAGCGGACCGTAGTACGGGTTGGATGCCGCGTTGCACACCAGCACGTCGACACGCCCGAAGGCTTCCATCGTTCGGGCCACGAGATTCGCAAGGTCGTCCTTCGACGAGATGTTCGCAGCCACGGCGATGGCGCGACCGGCGCCGTACGTCGCGTTGATGGCCGCGGCGACTTCCTCGCACGGGCCGGACTTGCGCGACGAGATCACCACCTTCGCGCCGTGCTCCGCCAGGCGCTCCGCGATCGCTCGCCCGATGCCACGCGAAGAGCCCGTGACGATCGCCACCTTTCCGTTCATGTCGAACAGCGTCATGTTCTGTCTCCCTTGTCTGTTGTCCGGTCAGAAGAAACCGGCGACGAGCCAGTCAGCCACCAGCGCAGGCTTGGCCTCGCCCTCGATCTCTACGGTCACGGCGTAGCGTGCCTGCCAGCGGTTGTCCTTCACGTCAAAGGCGGAGAGCACGAATCGGCCGCGGATCCGGGAACCCGAAGGTACCGGCGACACGAACCGCAGACGGTCGAATCCGTAGTTGACGCTGGTCTTGGAACCTTCCACGGCCGGGCAGACCTCGTAGGCCATCCACGACAGCATCGAGAGCGTGAGGAAGCCGTGCGCGATCGTGCCGCCGAAGCGGGTGTCCTTCGCGCGGTCCGGATCGATGTGGATGAAGTAGCTGTCGCGGGTGAGTTCGGCGAAGGTGTCGATGGCCGGCTGCTCGATGGCCATCCACGACGACACGCCGAGTTCGGTACCGACCCGGGCCACGAAGCTATCGCGGGAGGCGGTACTGATCGGTCCTTCCATGGGTCATCCCTCCTCTCGGGTACGGCACCCGAAAGGCCGGGATCATCGCATGGATTCGCCCGGGGTCAGCCCCGGGGGGACCACCTCGAAGAGGCGGTCAGGCGAACGTGTTGACGCGCGTGCCGACCGAGCCCTGGGTGGCAAGCGGCGGCGCGGGAGGAATCAGGCTTACCAGACCCATGGCGACCTGCGACTGCACGTCCATCGACTTCTTCAGGACGGCAGTTTCCAGGCGCGCAGAGAACTGGGCCTGGGAGAGCGAGGACGACACGGCGGCAATGGCATCGGTGGACATGGGGATTCCCGGAAATGCACTTCCTGAATGCCATTGCGGCACGACCGGCCCGGTTCTTTAGCCCGCCGGCGTCTCCCCGCGTGGCCCGGCGGTGGTGATGATCACCTTGTCCTTGGGGGCGGCAGTCCATTCGTCCAGCAGCCGGTAGGCCACGGCCAGCAGCGTGGGGCCCAGGAAGATCCCCACGAAGCCGAAGGCGACGACTCCACCCAGCACCCCCAGCAGCACCAGGATGAAAGGCAGTTTCGAGCCACGGCTGATGAGCATCGGCTTCAGGAAGTTGTCGACGCTGCTGATGATCGCCACACCCCAGACCACGAGGGCGATGGCCCAGCCCATCTTTCCCTGCTGGTAGAGCCAGAAGGCGGCCGGCGCCCAGATGATCGGCGGCCCCATGGGCACGACCGACAGGAAGAAGGTCCCGACGCCGAGCAGGAAGGCGCCTGGCACCCCCGCGACCGCGAACCCGATGAATGCGAGGATCGCCTGGGCAAGCGCGGTGCCGAGAATGCCGTAGACCGTACCCCGGACCGTGCCCTGGGCGACCTCGGCCAGCTGAATCGCGCGCTCGCCCGCCACGCGCTGGGCAAGGCGACGGAGTCGCGTGGCAAGCGCATCGCCATCCCGCCACAGGAAGAACACGATCAGCGCGCTGAGGAACAGCGTGACGACGCCCTCGCCGAGGCTTTTGGCGGCGGCAACCGCCCATTGCCGTGCAGGCTCGGCCAGCGGCTTGACCAGCTTCACGAACTCGCTGCCATCCGCGGCGGACGCCAGCCACCGCGAGTGCAGCCAGTCGCCGGCGATCGGTACCCGCGCCACCCACGCCGGCGGCGGCGGCAGGCCGCGATCGAGGTAGACCTTGGCGGTGTCTATCCACTCCTCGGCACTGTTCGCGATGGCGATACCGCCGAGAGCAAGCGGCACGACCAGTATCAGGATGACGCCGGTGGTCATCAGCGCTGCAGCGGTCGTCGGGCGCCCGCCCAGGGCGTTGCGCAACCGGCAGAAGAGCGGCCACGTGGTGAGAGCGAGAATGATCGCCCACAGTCCCGCGGAGACGAACGGCCGGACGACGAGAATGCACGCGATCGCCAGCAGCACCAGAGCTGCCATCAGCACGATCCGTTCGATACGGTCCAAAGACTTCTCCAGGCGGGGTTCCGCGGGTCAGGACGCAAGCATACCCTTCGACACTCGCGACCCCGCCACGAACAAGGGGCAAAAAAAACCCGCGGGAGATCCCGCGGGCATGGATGCAACGTCGGAACGTCAGCGACCTGCAGCCTGCAGCGCTGCGATGCGCTGATCGAGCGGCGGGTGGGACATGAGCAGGGCCTTCAGGCCGGCGGGCACCCCGCCGGAGATACCGAAGGCCTGCATACCGTCGGGCAGGCTCGTGGGCTCGTGAGCCTGCTTCAGCCGCTGCAGGGCGGCGATCATCTTCTGGCGTCCGGCCAGACTCGCGCCGCCGGCATCCGCCCGGTACTCACGCTGGCGGCTGAACCAGCTCACGATGACGCTGGCGAGCAGGCCCAGGATCACCTCGGCGATCATCGTGGTCACGAAGAACCCGATGCCGTGACCGCGCTCGTTCTTGAGGATGACACGGTCCACGACGTAGCCGACCACGCGCGACAGGAAGATCACGAACGTATTCACCACGCCCTGGATCAGCGTGAGCGTCACCATGTCGCCGTTGGCCACGTGACTGACCTCGTGGCCCAGCACGGCCTCGGCTTCCTCGGAGGTCATGTTGCGCAGGAGTCCGGTACTCACGGCCACGAGCGCCTCGTTGCGGTTCATGCCGGTGGCGAAGGCATTGATCTCGGGGGCGTCGTAGATCGCGACCTCCGGCATGCCGATACCGGCCTTCTCGGCCTGGCGGCGGACGGTGTCGACCAGCCAGCGCTCGGTGGGCGTGCTCGGGTTCTCGATCACCACGGCGCCCGTGGAGCGCTTGGCCATCCACTTCGACATCGCGAGAGAGATGAACGCGCCGCCAAAGCCGAACAACGCGGCGAAGGCCAGCAGGCCGCCGAGATTCAGCCCGTTGGCGGTGAGCCAGCGGTTGATGCCGAGCACCTGCGCCGTGACCGACAGCAGCAGCACCACGGCGAAATTCGTGGCCAGGAACAGAAAGACTCGCTTCACTGAACGCTCCTAGAGTGAGGGAACCATCCGGCGAACTTGGAGGGATCGAGCTACGGGGAGTTCCGGACCGATGCCGGGAGGCACCTGCGACCGACCCCCGCGATCACTGGGCGGCTTCGAGCTCCGCCGAGACCGTTTCGAGCTGCGTCTGCAGTTCGAGCCATTCGGTCTCGTGAGCTTCGAGTTCCGCCCGGAGATCCGCCTGCTCGCGCAGGCGAGTCTTCAACTCTTCCTTCTTCGCCGGATCATACATGTCGGGGGCGGCAAGCCGGGTTTCAAGCGCTGCGAGCGCATCTTCTGCCCGTTTCATGGCCGATTCGATATGTTTCAGGCGCTTTTCGAGGGGTTTTCGCGCGTCGGCGAGCCGCTGGCGGTTCTGGGCCTCGACCCGCCGCTGATCCTTCCGGCTGGCGCCATCGGCCGCGGCGCTGCCTGTGGCATCGACCCGGCCGGCCACGGACTTCTCCAGCCAGACGCGGTAGTCGTCGAGGTCCCCCTCGAAGGGAGACACACCGCCTGAGGCCACCAGCCAGAGTTCATCGACCGTCGCCCGGAGCAGAGACCGGTCGTGCGAGACGAGGATCATCGCGCCGGTGAACGATTGCAGCGCAAGGGTGAGCGCGTTGCGCATATCCATGTCGAGGTGGTTCGTCGGCTCGTCCAGCAGCAGCAGATGCGGCCTGGTGTAAACGATGAGCGCCAGCGCGAGCCGCGCCTTCTCCCCGCCCGACATGGGCCCGACCGGCGCCGTGGCCCCGTCGCCACGGAAGTTGAAGCCGCCGAGGTAATCGCGGAGGTCCTGTTCCCTCGCTGCACGGTCGAGACGCGTCATGTGCGACAGCGGAGACTCGTCCGCCCGGAGCTGCTCGAGCTGGTGCTGGGCGAAGTACCCGATACGGACATCCTTGCCGAGGCGGCGCTCGCCGGACAGCGCCGCCAGCGTGCCCGCCAGCACGCGCACGAGAGTGGACTTGCCCGCGCCGTTGCGTCCCAGCAGGCCGAGACGCGCGCCGGGCCGCACCACCAGATCGACGGAGGACAGCACCGTCTTGTCCGCATATCCGGCTCGCACGCCCTCGAGCGTGAGGATCGGGTCGGCGAAGCCGCCCGGCTCGGCGAACTCGAAGGAGAACGGAGAGGCGGCCTGAACCTGCGCCACGACCTCCATGCGCTCCAGTGCCTTGAGGCGGCTCTGCGCCTGACGGGCCTTGGTCGCCTTGGCGCGGAAGCGCGTGACGAAGGCCTCCAGCCGACCGATCGTTCGCTGCTGCCGTTCGTAGAGCGCCTGCTGGTGCGCGAGGACCTCGCTGCGAGTCTTCTCGAAGGTGGAGTACCCGCCTGCATACATCCGCAGCGTGGAGGACTCGAAGGCGCAGATGCTCTGGACGACGTTGTCGAGGAACTCGCGGTCATGGGAGATCACGAGCAGCGTGCCGCGATAGGCCCGAAGCCACCCTTCCAGCCAGAAGACGGCATCCAGGTCCAGGTGGTTGGTAGGTTCATCGAGGAGCAGCATGTCGGAGCGCGCCATCAGCGCCCTGGCGAGCTGCAGGCGAACCCGCCAGCCGCCCGAGAACTCCCGGAGGCTTCGGCCATGGTCGGGTTCGGTAAAGCCCAGCCCGTTCAGCAGTACGGCAGCGCGGGACTGCGCGCCGTGGCCGCCGATGTCGGCGAAACGGCCATGGAGCTCGGCCAGGCGATGCCCGTCGAGGTCAGGGTGTGCCAGCTCGGTTTCGATCGCCCGAAGCTCGGCATCCCCGTCGACAACGAAGTCCAGGGCGCTGCGGTCGAGGTCGGGGACTTCCTGGGCTACGTGAGCGACGATCCAGCCGGGCGGAAAGGAGGCACTGCCCTGATCCGGCGTCAGCTCCCCGAGGAGCAGCGCGAACAGGCTCGATTTCCCGCAGCCATTGGCGCCCACGAGGCCGACGCGATGACCGGGGTGGATCGTGACGGATGCGCTGTCCAGCAGGAGCTTGACGCCTCGGCGCAGGGACAGATTCTGGAGACGCAGCATGTTCGGGGCGGGAGACGGCCGCGCGGGCCCGGCGCAGAAGCGGGTTACGGGGGCACGCCAAAGAAAGCGTTGGGGTGGCGGATGGGACTCGAACCCACGACGACCGGAATCACAATCCGGGACTCTACCAACTGAGCTACCGCCACCACCGGGGTGCGAGCCGGGTGCTCTCACCGAGGGCGCGCAGTATGAACAAAACCCCTTCGGCTGTAAACCGGCCCGTCGTCGGGATGGGTTCGCAACCGCTGGACGGAGGGGCTGGGAGGGTGTGGCGCGCCCGGCAGGGATCGAACCTGCAACCCCCGGCTTAGAAGGCCGGTGCTCTATCCAATTGAGCTACGGGCACCGAGAAGGGACGGAGAGCCAGTCGGTCGGGTGACCCCGGGGACCGCCCGCCGGCGGCTTGCCCGAGGGGCTCGCCGGTGGTCGGGGTGAGAGGATTCGAACCTCCGACATCCTGCTCCCAAAGCAGGCGCGCTACCGGGCTGCGCTACACCCCGACGAGCCCGGCACTATAGCGCCGGGCCGGAGAGCGGGTCAAACCACGGGTCATACGCCCAGTCGGGTGGAATGCGGCATACCTCACCGCCCGATTCCGTCGGAATAGGTGTCGGTACACCATCCAGTTCCCATGCAAAGCGGTTACCCCAACCGGGTATTCCGATGGCAACGGCCGCTCCCGCAGAGGGAGAACTATCCTGACTAGCCAGCCATGGAATGCCAGTTGCAACCTACCGTCTCCGCAGTGGTAGGGACATGTCGCAGTGCAGTTGGGGTTGCGCCGGGGGAACGTCGGATGCCGCCGTGATTGTGTGAGCCCGCATGGGCAAGCGAGATTTGTCAAAGCCTCCGCAGTGGCGGGCCGTCGGTTCTTCCGAAGGCTCCGCGAGCATCCAACCCGCTTACGGCAGTTCCGGCATCGGAACAGAAACAGGAACAGAGGTCAGCATGAAGACGCAAAGCAAGCTTTCCAATCCCCGCGACATCCGCCGCCGATTGGGGCTCAATCAACAGGAGTTCTGGGGCATGATCGGCGTGACTCAGAGCGGTGGTTCCCGCTATGAAAGCGGTCGCAGCATGCCGAAGCCCGTGCAGCAGCTGCTGCGCCTGGTGCACGTCGATCGCATCGACATCTCGCGCCTCACCAAGGCGGATTACGAAGTGATCTCGTACCTCAAGACGAAGCCCGATCTGTATCGTCGCATCCGCACCCAGGCCACCGGGACCACCACCCGCGTTGCCCGCGCCACGCCCGTCCCTGCCCGCCGCACTGGCGTCAGCGCCCGCGCCGCGTAAGGTTTTCCCTCCGGCGCCGTTTGCCGGAACGCAACAAAAAACGGCTGCCTCGGCAGCCGTTTTTTGTTTCCGACCCTTCGGGCAGTCTGTCGGAGAAATTCACAGCACTCGCGGAAGGCATTGCGCGCGACAGCACTCAGCGCCGAAAAACGCCTTCCTTTGCTACGCGTGCCCGTCAGCGATTCAGAAACTCCCGGACCGGACCGACCGTGACAGCAGGCGCCTCCTCGTGCGGGACGTGCCCGAGACCGGGAAAGGAAACCAATCGGGCATCGGGCATCCGCCGGAGGTAGTCCTGTGCGTTGGCCACGGGGATCATCGCGTCACTTTCCCCCCACACGAGCAAAGTGGGCGCACGAATGCCGGCGATGAACGGCGTCGGGTCTTCGAGAATCGTCTGCTCCAGCCGCTTGAACAGCGCATCGCGGACGCCCGGACCGCGCATCAGGTCGTGGTAGCGATGAACCACGTCGTCAGAAAGGCGGGAGGGATCACCGTAGGCTGGCTCGAGATTCATCCGCAATACTGCTTCCGGAAGAAAGAACCGCATCAGTCCCAGGACTGCCGGGACCTCCGTCCGCTTGCCGTACTCGAAGCCCGGGCTGGCGAATCCATCGGGTGCGACCAGCACCAGCCGGTCGACACGCTCGGGATGGGTTCCGGCGAATCTCCAGGCGAGCCGCCCGCCGATCGAATGACCCACGAGGCTCGCGCGGACTACCCCGAAGTGATCCATCAGCGCCGAAAGTACCTGCATCGCCCGCGTGTCTGTGTAGTCCCCCGTGGGATCGGGGCCGGTCAGGCCACCTCCGGTCAGGTCGTACCGGATGACGCGATGGGAACTCGAAAGCACTCCTGCCCAGGGTTCCCACGTGTGCAAGCTGGCCCCGAAGCCATGGATCATCACGACCACCGGCGCACCGGCCGGGCCGGAAACCCGCGCATGAACTCTCGCGCCAGCCGCCTCGACGAACTCGGACGGCGGGTCGGCATAGCGCGCTTCGAGCACTGCACGGTCGATGTCCGGCGTCCAGGCCCAGGCCCCCAGAAGGAGGAGCGCGGTCAGCGAGAACAACCCGAAAATCCTGAGGGCGCGCTTTGCGGCCATGGGGCAGGCAGGGTGAGACTGTGGCGAAGGGAGGGACCGGCCGGAATCCGTCATCGGCAAAGGTGAGCTCTGCCGCGAAGGGGGTGGCGGAAGCGGTGAGATTCGAACTCACGGACGATTGCTCGTCGGCTGTTTTCAAGACAGCTGGGTTAAACCGCTCCCCCACGCTTCCTGCAGCTTCGTCCTGGCCGGTGCCACATACCTGCTGGCATGATACCGGCAAGGCGGAGGCGGCGAAACTCGGTGATTCGTTGAAACTATCTCCGGGATTGCGTAGTCTTAGCGACGTTGTTCCGAACATACAAGGGGATGAATCCATGCAACCTGATGTCCAGATCCTGACCGGCGGACGTGCGCTGGGTGCGGAGCGCAACAAGGTTCTGCGCAACACCTACCTGCTCGTCGCGCTGACCATGATTCCTACCGTGATCGGCGCCTTCATCGGCATGTCCACGGGCGGCATCATCCTGCAGAACCCGATCATCGCCAGTGTGGTGATGCTGGGCGCGGTGATCGGCCTGCAGTTCGCCATTTCGGCCAACCGCAACAGCGGCCTTGGCGTCGTTCTGCTGCTCGGCATGACGTTCATTCTTGGCTGGTGGCTCGGCCCGATGCTGAATTTCGCGATGGCCCTTCGCAATGGTCCCCAGCTCGTCGGCCTGGCTGGCGCGGGTACCGGCGCCATTCTCCTGGCCATGAGCGCCATCGCCACCACCACGAAGCGCGATTTCAGCTTCATGGGCAAGTTCCTGTTCGTGGGGATGATCGTGCTGCTGGTCGCAGGCTTCGCGAACATGTTTCTTCAATTGCCGGCGCTCGCCCTGACGATCTCGGCTCTGGTGATCGTGGTCTTCTCGCTGTTCCTGCTGCACGACATCAGCCGGATCATCAACGGTGGCGAGACCAACTACATCATCGCGGCCACGGGCGTCTACATGAGCCTGTTCAACATCTTCTCCAACCTGCTTCACCTGCTGATGGCTTTCGCAGGCGATCGCGACTGACACCGTTCGAACGTAGCACCCTGCAAGGCGGCCTTCGGGCCGCCTTGTTTTTTTCAGGGATCCCGCGAGAAGTAGGCGATCGATTCGACGTGAGCCGTGTGCGGGAACATGTTGGCGACCCCTGCGCCTTCCAGCCGATAGCCATGCACGTTCACCAGCATGCCGGCGTCTCTGGCGAGTGTGGACGGGCTGCACGACACGTACACGATCCTGCTTGGGTATGGCGGCTGCATCGCCTTCACGAGCGCAATGGCGCCATCGCGCGGCGGATCGATCAGCATGGCATCGAACGGACCCAGCGCGGCGAGACTCTCCGGCGTGACCTGGAAGAGATCGGCGACCCGAAACTCGGCACGGTCCTGCAGGCCGTTCAATTCGGCGTTGCGACGTGCGCGGCGCACCAGGGCGTCACTGCCTTCCACGCCGACGACCGTGGCACCCAGCCGGGCTATCGGCAGCGAGAAATTGCCGAGGCCACAGAAAAGATCCGCGATCCGCTCCCCGCTGCGGGGCGCCAGTAGAGACATGGCGCGTCGCACCAGCATGCGGTTCACCCCCGCGTTCACCTGCGTGAACTCCGTAGCGGAGAACTCGAAGCGGATTCCGAACTCGGGCAGCTCGTAAGTCAGGCCGGGCCACGTCTCGGGATGAAACAACCGGATGGTGTCTGGTCCCTTGGGCTGCAACGCGATGTACACGCCGTGGCGATCCGCAAAGGCACGCACGCGCGCTTCGTCTGCCGTCGTGAGGGGCTGCAGGATACGGAATACGAGAAGATCCACGCCCTCCCCGGCCGCCAGTTCGATCTGCGGGAGCCGATCGCGAATCGACAATCCGTCGATCAGCTCTCTCAGGGGCAGGATGAGCGCCGAGATGCGTTCAGGCAGGATCCTGCATTCCCCCATCTCCGCCACGTAGCTGCTCTTGCGCTCGTGAAAGCCGACGAGGACGGAACCCTTCTTCTGCACGTGACGTACCGAGAGCCGGGCCCGGTCGCGATAGTGCCAGTCCGGCCCCTGGATGACCGGGTAGAGCTCATCGGCACGAACACCGCCGATACGCTCGAGGCAGTCCTCCAGGACGCGCTGTTTCGCGGCGACCTGCGCCGCCGGATGGAAGTGCTGCATGCTGCAACCGCCGCATACGCCGAAGTGCGGACAGGCCGGCTTTACGCGCTGACTGCTCTCGCGAAGGATGTCATCGGCAATGGCAACGTCGAAGGAGTTGCGAGTGCGGGTTAGCCGCACTCTCGCCAGTTCGCCGGGCAGGGCCCCTTCCACGAACACGACCTTGCCATCCCGGTGTGCAACGCCCTTGCCTTCGTGATCGAGCGATTCGATCTCGAGTACCGGTGGAGGCTCGAACTCCCTCATCGTCCGCTCCACGCCGCGAGGAACTGCTGCCAGTGTTCACCGGGGAGCTTGCCGAGGGAATCACGCACTAGATCGCACTCGCGCTCGTATTCCACCCGCTCCAGCTGACCGCGCATGAGCTGGAAGCGCAGGTACACGAGATACGTGTTCACCACATCGGTCTCGCAATAGTTGCGGATGCCTTCGATGCCGCCCGCCTGGAACGACGTCCAGACCTGTGCGCCGCCCATGCCGAGCTTGCCCGGGAAGCCGAGCAGCTGCGAAAAGTCATCGAGGGGCGCGTTGGCTCGCGGCTGATACATCGCGAGCAGATCCATGAGGTCGAGATGACGCGTGTGATAGCGGCTGATGTAGTTGTTCCACTTGTACTCGCGGTCGTCGTCGCCGAGATCCCAGTACTTCGGCGCGACAACGCTGTGGCGCAGCGCGCGATAGTGCAGCACCGGAAGATCGAAGCCGCCACCATTCCAGGACACGAGCTGCGGGCGAAGCTTCTCGATGCCGTCGAAGAATCGCTGAACGAGGGACGCCTCGCCTTCGGTCGGATCCCCCAGCGACCAGACGCGAAAGCTGTCACGGTCGCGCAGGGCGCAGGAGATCGCGACGATCCGATGCAGATAGTGCGGAAGAAAGTCCGAACCGCCGGTCTGCTCGCGGCGTGCCTGGAAGGCAGCCTCCGCGACCTCGGCATCGGTGGCTTCCGGGGGATATCCGCGCAGTCGCCGCAACCCTTCCACGTCGGGAACGGTCTCGATGTCGAACACGAGGGTCGGTGTCACGGTCAGGGGGCGGGATTGCGGGGGCCGCGATGGTAACCCGGGCATGGGCCTTGCCTCCCAACACCCTGTTTTTGCGCTTGAATTTGTTCGGGTCTCAGGCTGACTCGACCCCGGCGCAGTGTTAGCATTGACCAGATCGGCGATGCACAAAGTCCGAGCAATGTCAGGGAGATACAAGCTTTGAAGATCGAGGACGTAGGGAGACCCGGCATCGACCTCGCCGCACCGGACTGGGTGCGTCACGATGCCCTGAAGACCTGGGTTTCGCAGGTGGCGGCACTGACGCGCCCCGACAGCATTGTGTGGTGTGACGGCAGTCAGGCGGAGTACGACCGCTTCTGCCAGGACCTCGTGGCATCAGGGACGTTCCGCCCCCTCAACCCCGCGAAGCGCCCGGGAAGTTTTCTCGCCTGGTCCGATCCGAGCGACGTTGCTCGTGTCGAGGACCGCACCTTCATCTGCTCCATCCACAAGCACGACGCCGGCCCCACCAACAACTGGATGGCGCCGGACGAGATGAAGACCAAGCTCCGCGGCCTCTTCGACGGCTGCATGCGGGGCCGCAAGATGTACGTCGTGCCGTTCAGCATGGGGCCGATCGGCTCGCCCCTCGCGCACGTCGGCGTGGAAATCACCGATTCACCCTACGTCGCCGTGAGCATGCGCATCATGACCCGCATGGGCCGTGCCGCTCTGGAATCCCTCGGCGCCACCGGTGAATTCGTACCCTGCCTGCACTCCGTCGGTGCGCCGCTCGCGCCTGGCGAGAAGGACGTTGCGTGGCCCTGCAACAAGGACCACAAGTACATCGTCCACTTCCCGGAAGAGAACGCGATCTGGTCCTTCGGCAGCGGATACGGCGGCAATGCGCTGCTCGGCAAGAAGTGCTTCGCGCTGCGCATTGCGTCCACGATGGGCCGCGAGCAGGGCTGGCTCGCCGAGCACATGCTGATTCTCGGCGTGCAGTCGCCGGAGGGCCGCAAGAGCTACGTTGCCGCGGCCTTCCCCAGCGCGTGCGGCAAGACCAACTTCGCGATGCTCATCCCGCCGCCCGCCTTCGCAGGCTGGAAGGTGACCACCATCGGTGACGACATCGCGTGGATCAAGCCCGGTCCGGATGGGCGCCTCTACGCCATCAACCCTGAATTCGGTTTCTTCGGTGTCGCACCCGGGACGTCTTACCAGTCCAACCCGAATGCGATGGACACCATGCGGAGCAATTCCATCTTCACGAACGTCGCCCTCACCGACGACGGCGACGTGTGGTGGGAGGGCATGACGGACCAGCCGCCCGCGCATCTCGTCGACTGGCAGGGCCAGGACTGGACACCCGACTGCGGCCGCAAGGCGGCGCACCCGAATGCACGCTTCACCTCACCGGCGAGCCAGTGCCCTTCGCTCGATCCCGACTGGGAAAAGACCGAGGGCGTGCCCATCTCCGCATTCATCTTCGGCGGACGGCGCAGCACCACGATGCCGCTCGTGATGGAAAGCTTCAACTGGACCGACGGCGTGTATCTCGCCGCGACGATGGGCTCCGAAACCACTGCGGCGGCGGCACACAAGGTAGGCGAGGTCCGGCGCGACCCGTTTGCCATGCTTCCCTTCTGCGGCTATCACATCGGCGACTACTTCGATCACTGGCTCGAGATGGGTCACCGCGTGTCGAACCCGCCCCGCATCTTCTGCGTGAACTGGTTCCGAAAGAACGCCGACGGCAAGTTCCTCTGGCCGGGCTACGGCGAGAACATGCGGGTACTGGAGTGGGTGGTGGATCGCTGCGCAGGCCGCGCCAGCGCGGTGGAGAGCCCGCTGGGCTGGATGCCCGCCGAAGCCGACCTGCAATGGGACGGCCTCTCTGATGGCGTGCGCGCCGGATTCCGCGACGCGATGACCCTTCACCGCGAAGACTGGGTGCGTGAACTGGTGCTGCACGAGGAACTCTTCGTGAAGCTCTACGACCGTCTGCCCAAGGAGTTCGTGCTCAAGCGTGAACTGCTGCTGGCCGCGCTGTGGCGCGCGCCGGAGACCTGGGTACCGCGAGCCGCCTGACCTCGTTAGTGACCTCGATCGATGCCGCGCGAAACGCCGGCATCGATCGGCAGTCTGCTCAGCCGAAAACGCCCGTCGACAGGTAGCGGTCTCCGCGATCGCACACGATGGTGACGATCACGGCATTTTCCACACGCTGGCTGAGCGACAGCGCCGCCCACGCCGCCCCGCCGGCGGAGATCCCGCAGAAGATCCCTTCCTCACGCGCCATGCGGCGTGCTGTCTCTTCGGCATCGCCCTGCGTGACTTCCACCACCTCGTCGACCAGGGACCGGTCGAAGATCTTGGGCAGGTAGGCTTCGGGCCACTTGCGGATGCCCGGAATGCGGGACCCATCGGTGGGCTGACAGCCGACGATGCGGATGGCGGGATTCATCTGCTTGAAGTAGCGGGCGCAGCCCATGATCGTACCGGTGGTACCCATGCTGCTGACGAAGTGGGTGATCTTGCCGCCTGTGTCGCGCCAGATCTCGGGCGCCGTGCCGCGGAAGTGCGCGAGCGGATTGTCCGGGTTGGCGAACTGATCGAGGATCCGCCCTTCCCCGCGCGTCTGCATCTCGATGGCGATGTCCCGCGCGGACTCCATGCCGCCCGCCTTGGGCGTGAGCACGAACGCCGCACCGAAGGCCGCCATGGTCTGGCGTCGCTCCACCGAGAGATCTTCCGGCATGACGAGCACCATGCGGTAGCCGCGCATGGCGGCGACCATGGCGAGCGCGATCCCGGTGTTACCGCTGGTGGGTTCGATCAGCGTGTCCCCCGGCTTGATCTCGCCGCGGGACTCCGCGCCCATGATCATCGAGAGCGCCGGCCGGTCCTTGACGGACCCCGCCGGATTGTTGCCCTCGAGCTTGCCGAGAATCACGTTGGTCGTCTTCCCCGGCATCCGCTTGAAGCGGACCAGAGGCGTATTGCCGACGAGGTCGTCCAGGACCTGGTAACTCATTGCGGGTTCTCCAGCATCCATTCCACGTACCTTGCGACACCCTCCTCCACCGACGCGAACGGCGCGTCGTAGCCGGCCTTTCTCAGCAGGGTGAGGTCGGCCTGCGTGTAGCTCTGATACTTGTCCTTGAGCCCCTCGTGGAACGGGATGTACTCGAGCAGGCCGCGATGACGCAGCTCATCGAGCGGCAGCACCGGCTCGCCCGCCTTCATGCGCAGCGTGTTGACGACGGTGCGGGCGACATCATTGAACGGCTGCGCGCGTCCCGTGCCCAGATTGAAGATGCCGGACACCTCGGGGTGATCGAGCATCCACAGATTGACGCGCACCACGTCGTCGACCGAGACGAAGTCCCGGCGCTGTTCGCCCGGGCCGTAGCCGCCGCTGCCTTCGAAGAGCTTCACCTTGCCGCCGGCGCGGAACTGGTTGAAGCAGTGGAACGCAACGGACGCCATGCGGGCCTTGTGGGCCTCGCGCGGACCGTACACATTGAAGTAGCGCAGCCCCACCACCTGCGACCCCAGTTCCTCCCACTCGCGCCGCACCACCTGATCCATGAGGAACTTCGAGTAGCCGTAGACGTTGAGCGGCTTCTCGCACTGCCGGTCCTCCCGGAACTCCGGACCGGCGCCGTAGACAGCTGCAGACGACGCGTAGATGAAGCGCGCGCCCTCCGCCTGGCACCAGTCGAGCAGCGTGCGCGTGTAGCGGAAGTTGTTCTCCATCATGTAGCGGCCGTCGCTGCCCATGGTGTCGGAGCAGGCGCCGTTGTGGAAGACAACGTCGATCTCGCCGTCGAACATGCCGTCGACCAGCGCATCGAGAAAGGCTTCCTTGTCCCAGTAGTCCGCGATCTCGCAGTCGGCGAGATTGCGGAACTTCTCGGCCCGCGTGAGATTGTCGACGGCGAGGATGTTGTGCTCGCCGCGATCGTTGAGTCCCTTCACCAGATTCGCGCCGATGAAGCCGGCAGCGCCTGTCACAAGAATCATGCGTCACTCCCTGCCCGGATCGTTTGCTGCCGGGCCGACGTGTGGGTGATTGCCGTGGTCATTCCCGCTCGGCCGAACCGATCGCACCGACCAGTTCCTCGATGGTCACCACGGCTGTGCCGAGCTTGCCGACCACGATGCCCGCTGCCGCGTTGGCCCAGCGCACCGCCTCCTCCAGACTGCGTCCCGCGCCGAGCAGAGCGCCGAGCGTGGCGATCACGGTGTCGCCGGCGCCGCTCACATCGAACACTTCCTTGGCCTGGGTCGGCACGTGCAGCATGCCGTCCTCGCGGTAGAGCGTCATGCCTTCCTCGCTGCGCGTCACGAGCAGTGCGTCGAGGTCGAGCGACCGCCGCAGCGCCTGGGCCTTGTCGGTGAGTTCCGCCTCGGAACGCCACGGGCCCGCCACCTGCCGAAACTCGGAGCGGTTCGGCGTGAGCAGGGTGGCGCCACGATAGCGGGAATAGTCTTCGCCCTTCGGGTCGACGAGCACCGCGGCACCGTGCTGCCGTCCCGCTTCGATCATGCGGGCGATGTGCTGCAGTCCGCCCTTGCCGTAGTCGGAGAGCACCACGACATCGGCATCGGCAACGGCACGTCCGAAGGCATCGAGCTTGGCCTCCAGAGCGTCCGGACCCGGGGTTGTTTCGAAGTCGATGCGCAGCAACTGCTGCTGCCGTCCGATCACCCGGAGCTTCACGGTGGTCGAGATCGAAGGGTCGACTTCGAGACCGGCGCCGATGCCGGCCTCGGCCAGCATCGCACCGATGCGTTGTCCGGGCTCATCCTGGCCGATCACGGAGAGCAGCGTGACCGCAGCCCCGAGCGCGCGCGCATTGCGGGCAACGTTGGCAGCACCGCCCAGCCTCTCTTCCGTGCGTTCGACCTTCACCACGGGTACAGGCGCCTCGGGCGAGATGCGGTTCACTTCGCCGAACCAGTACCGGTCCAGCATCACGTCACCCACCACGAGCATGCGGGCCGCAGCGACCGCCTGGAGGATTTCGCGGGGCGTGGTCACTTCGCACCTCCTGCGGCGGCAATCTCGGCGTTTATCGCCGCGAGCGCCGCAGCCGGATCCGCGGCCTTCGTGATGGGGCGGCCGATCACCAGGTAGGTCGCTCCAGCAGCAATCGCGGCTCCGGGCGTCGCGATGCGCGCCTGATCGTCCGTGGCGCTGTCCGCAGGCCGGATACCCGGCGTAACCAGCGCGAAAGTGCTGTCGAAGCGAGCACGCATGGCGCCGGCTTCCTTCGCGGAACACACGACGCCATCGAGACCGGCGGACTGCGCCAATCCCGCAAGTCGGACTGCCGCATCGGCGGGCGTCGGCCCGGCGAGCCCGACTTCATCCAGATCGGCCTGCTCCAGACTCGTGAGAACCGTCACCGCGATGAGGCGAGGACGCTTGGCTGCCTTCGAGAGAGCCTCGGCGGCCGCGGTCATCATCCTGGTACCGCCCGACGCGTGGACATTCACCATCCACACCCCGAGGCGGGCGGCGGCTTCGCAGGCCTGCGCGACGGTGTTGGGGATGTCGTGAAACTTGAGATCGAGGAACACTTCGAAGCCCTGCGCCTGGATCCGCTCCACCAGCGCAGGACCGGCAGACACGAACAGCTCCTTGCCGACCTTCACGCGGCACGACTTCGGAGTAAGCCGGGGCAGAAAGGCGATCGCCTGTTCCGCCGACGGAAAATCCAGCGCCACGATGACCCGCGGATCGGCGGGCGATGTTTGACTCATGCGGACAACTCCCTCTCCTCCGCGCGTTTCGGAATGTAGGTCTCCCAGCCGTGGCAGGCCGGGCAATGCCAGTAGAACTGCCGGGCCCGGAAGCCGCAATTGTCGCAGCGATAGAGAGACAGGCTGCGCGCATGCTGCTGGATCAGGTCGCGCGTGAGTTCGAGATCGTGGCGCTTGTCGGTCGGCGCTTCGGAGATCTGCATCTCGATGAGCCGGTTGAGTCCGATCAGCGTCGGATTGCGGCGCAGTTCGTCCCGGAGAAGCTCGTAGGCCTGACGCGGCCCGCCCGACTCCAGGACGGCCTTGTACACGGACTCCAGCAGATCGAGCGACGGATAGCTGGAGAGATAGCCCGTCAAAAGCTGCACGCCCTGCGCCTCGCGACCCAGCCGCCGGTACGCCCCCAGAAGACGGTCCGCGACGAGCGAAAGGTAGGCGGGGTTCTGTCCCTCGATGCGCTTCCACGCGTCGATCGCCGCCTCGACCTGGCCCGCGCCGAGTTCGACGTCACCCAGCAGAAGATTTGCGCGCGTGCATTTGCGGTTGACCGACAAGGCATCGTCGAGATGGCGCCGCGCCTCGTCGTAGCGCGCATGCACGAGCGCCGATGCGGCAAGCTCGCAGTAGAAATGCGCGATGTCCTTCGCGCTGGACTGGCCGGTCACGGCGTCCATCTGTCGCGAGATTTCGATCGCCTTGGGCCAGTCCTTCTCCTGCTCGTAGATTTCCAGCAGATAACGCAGGCCCGACTGCTCGAAGCTCGTGCCGCGCAACTTGATGAAGAGTTCCTCGGCCCGGTCGAGCAGGCCGGCCTTGAGGTAATCCTGACCCAGCTCATGCAGCGCGTTCAGGCGCTGGTCGGGCGCGAGGTCCTCCCGGTCCAGGATGTTCTGGTGCATCCGGATCGCACGCTCCAGTTCACCGCGGCGGCGGAAGAGATTGCCCAGCGCGAAATGCAGCTCGACGGTTTCCGGCTCGACCTTCACGACCTCGATGAAGGCCTCGATGGCCTTGTCGGGCTGTTCGGTCAGCAGGAAATTGAGACCCTTGAAGTACGAATGGGGCAGCCGGCGCGACTCCGTCACCAGCTGCTTGATGTCGATGCGCGCAGCGAACCACCCGAGCGCGAAGAACAGCGGCAGGGCCAGCAACCACCAGGTTTCGAATTCCATCGTGGCGGCGCCCGGGTTCAGGAACCGCTATCGGTGGAGGGCACCTCGACGCCCGCGAGCCCGGTCTGGCGCTTCAGGCGCCCGATCTCACGGCGCTGACGCAGCACGTAGCCGAGCGTGGCCAGAATGCCACCCGCAGCACCGAGAACGAAGATCACCAGGAGAACCACCACGAGCGGCGCCTGCCACGCGATGCCGAAGTAGTAGCGCACCGTGACGGGGTCGGTGTTCTTGAGCGCGAACCCGAGGAGCAGCACGAACAGCAGTCCCCGGGCGACCCAACCGACTATGCGCATTCAGCAGACCTCGATCGGCGAACCCTCGACGTCAGGATGCCGAGGACGAGGAGGCGGATGGTCCCGTCCCCGACGTCCCCGACATTTCGGAACTGACCAAGGCGTCCCTTGCCTTCGCTGCCTCTTCGGCCCCGACGTCGACACGTTCCCGCAGTTCCTTGCCCGCCTTGAAGTGGGGCACGTACTTGGCGGGCACCTGAACCTTCTCTCCGGACTTCGGATTGCGGCCCACGCGCGGCGGTCGGTAGTTGAGGCCGAAGCTGCCGAACCCGCGGATCTCGATGCGTTCTCCCTGCGACAGGCTGCGAGCCATCGCATCGAGAATCATCTTGACCGCGAGCTCAGCGTCGGCGGCGCCCAGCTGCGGGAAGTGCGCCGCCAGTCTGGCGATGAGTTCCGACTTGGTCATCGAACCCCCTTACTGGGCGGCGTTCTTGTTGTCCAGCTTGGCTTTCAGCAGGGCTCCGAGGTTCGTGGTGCCAGCATTGGTCGGGCTCTCGGAAGCGACCCGTTGCAGGGCTTCCGATTCGTCGGCCTGATCCTTCGCCTTGATGGAGAGATTGATCGTGCGGTTCTTGCGATCGATGTTGATGATCATCGCGCTCAGGCGGTCACCTTCCTTCAGGTGGGTGCGGATGTCCTCGACACGGTCGCGGGAGACTTCGGACGCACGCAGGTAGCCTTCCACTTCGCCTTCCAGCGAGACGACGGCACCCTTGGCATCGATGGTCTTCACGACACCCTCGACGATGGAATTCTTGTCGTGGGACGCGACGTAGTTGTTGAACGGATCGCCCTCGAGCTGCTTGATGCCCAGGGAGATGCGCTCGCGCTCCACGTCGATGCCCAGGACCACGGCGTCGAGTTCCTCGCCCTTCTTGTAGTTGCGCACGGCTTCTTCGCCGGGAACGTTCCAGGAAAGGTCGGACAGGTGCACGAGACCGTCGATCCCGCCCTGCAGACCGATGAACACGCCGAAGTCGGTGATCGACTTGATCTGGCCGCGGACACGGTCGCCCTTCTTGCTGTTGGCGGCGAATTCTTCCCACGGGTTCGCCATGCACTGCTTCATGCCGAGCGAGATGCGGCGGCGGTCTTCGTCGATCTCGAGGATCATGACTTCGACTTCGTCGCCAAGCTGGACGACCTTGGACGGATGGACGTTCTTGTTGGTCCAGTCCATCTCGGACACGTGCACCAGGCCTTCGATGCCCGACTCGATCTCGACGAACGCGCCGTAGTCGGTGAGGTTGGTGACGCGGCCGAACAGGCGCGTGCCGGTGGGGTAGCGACGGCCGAGACCGACCCACGGATCTTCGCCCAGCTGCTTCAGGCCGAGGGAGACGCGGTTCTTTTCCTGGTCGAACTTGAGGACCTTGGCCTCGACCTCGTCGCCCACCGCCAGGACTTCGGACGGGTGCTTGACGCGGCGCCAGGCCAGATCGGTGATGTGCAGCAGGCCGTCGATGCCACCGAGGTCCACGAACGCGCCGTAGTCGGTGATGTTCTTGACGATGCCCTTGACCA
>CAZEDA010000027.1:0-19304 GCA_964510915.1 uncultured Rhodocyclaceae bacterium
GGGTGTCCGGATTGAGGGTGGTCTCCCACAGCTGCTCCGGACTCATCTCGCCCAGGCCCTTGAACCGGCTCACCGACCAGCTGCCCTCCTTCACGCCCTCGTCCGCCAGCTTCTCCTCCAGGCTCGCGAGTTCCTGCTTGTCGAGCGCGTAGAGCTTGCGGGCCGGCTTGTTCTTGCCGTGCGCCGGCACGTCGATCCGGAACAGGGGCGGCTGCGCCACGTAGACATTGCCGTTGGCGATGAGCTGCGGGAAATGCCGGTAGAACAGCGTGAGCAGCAGCACCTGGATGTGCGAGCCGTCGACGTCCGCATCGGCGAGGATGATGATCTTGCGGTAGCGCAGGCCGGAGAGATCCGGCGAGTCGCCGCGCTTGTGGTGATCGACGCCGATCGCCAGTGCGATCGCCTCGATTTCCTTGTTGGCGTAGAGCGTGTCGGGGCTGTCCTGCCAGGTGTTCTTGGGCTTGCCCTTGAGCGGCAGGACCGCCTGGAACTCCTTGTCGCGCGCCTGCTTCGCGGAACCGCCGGCGGAATCGCCCTCGACGATGAACAGTTCGTTGCGGTCGGGATCGTCGGACGCACAGTCGGTGAGCTTGCCCGGCAGCACGGCCACGCCGGACGACTTGCGCCGCTCCACCTTCTGCGCGGCGCGGGTGCGTGCCATGGCCTGCCGCAGCACCAGGTCGGCGATGCGCTTGCCCTCGTCTACATGCTGGTTCAGCCAGAGCTCGAAGGGGTCGCGCACCATCTGCGCGGTGAGCTTCACGGCATCGCGCGAGATCAGCTCGTTCTTCACCTGGCCCTTGAACTGCGGATCGAGCATCTTCACGGCCAGCACGTAGCTCGCGCGTGACCAGACGTCCTCGGGGACCACCTTGAGGCCCCGCTGACCCATCGCGTGCAGGTCGATGAAGTTGCGGATCGCGTTGTACACGCCCTCCCGCAGGCCCGACACATGGGTGCCGCCGTGACGCGTCGGAATCATGTTGACGTAGGACTCGGTCACGAGTTCGCCTTCGGGTGTCCAGGCGATGGCCCACAGGGCGCCCTCACCCTCGGCGAAGCTGTCGGACTCGGACTGTGCCGTGACGTAGCGCTCGCCGAAGAAGGGATTCGCGACCGGATCGCCGCCGGCGATGGCCGTATCGAAGTAGCCCTTGATGCCCTCGGGGAAGTGCCACTGCGTGGTCTCGAACCGCCCGCCCTTCTCCACCGCCAGCGCGAAACGCACGCCGGGCAGCAGCATGGCCTTGGCGCGCATGAGCGCGGCGAGGTCCTGGGGGACGATCCTGGGGGAGTCGAAGTACTTCGGGTCGGGCCAGAAACGGATGCGCGTGCCGCTCTCCCGCGCGCCCACGGTGCCGGTCTGCGTGAGCGCCTGCTCCAGCTTGCCGTTGTTGGCGAACACCACGCGCCAGGAAGCGCCATCGCGCTTGACGTCGACCTCCAGCCGGGTGGACAGCGCGTTGCTCACGCATACCCCGACCCCGTGCAGGCCGCCGGCGATGCGATAGACAGCGTCCTTGTCGGTCTTGCGGAACTTGCCGCCGGAGTGGAGCGTGGTGAAGATGACCTGCACCGCAGGCACCTTCTTGACCGGATGCAGATCCACCGGAATGCCGCGGCCGTCGTCCGTGACCTCGGCGGAGCCGTCCTCGTAGAGCGTGACGGCGATGTTCTTCGCGAAGCCTGCGAGGCCCTCGTCGGCCGCGTTGTCGACGATCTCGATGAGGGCGTGATTCGGATTGACCGGGTCGGTATACATGCCCGGCCGGTGGAGAATCGGTGCGAGGTCCTCGAGAATCTCGATGTCCTCGGCGGTGTAGCCAGTGCCTTTCTTTGCCATGGGCGCGGATTGTAGTCGTGATCGGGGGTGCAGGGAACGCGAGAGGGCGGGGGTCAGCGCGCCAGGAGGGCCCGGTAGACGCCCGCGTACCCGTTCATCATCGCCTGCATGCTGAACCGGGCGAGGGCCGCCTGCCGGGCTGCGGCGCCGTGACCTCGCCGGAGCGCCTCGTCGTCCACGTAGCCCTCCAGCAGGGTGGAGAGCCTCGCGGCATCGCCGGAGCCGTACAGGCGCCCGGTTACCCCGTCGTCCACGAGTTCCACGTTGCCCCCGACTGCGGTGGCCACCACGGGCAGCCCTGTGGCCATGGCTTCGAGGATCGTGTTGGAGATTCCCTCCGAGAGGGACGGCAGGACGAAGACATCCAGGCTGCGCAGGGCATCGGGCACGCGGTCGAGCGCGCCGGGGAAACGCACCAGATCGCCGATGCCGGACCCTTCGGCGAGCGCCTGGAGATCCCCCATGAGCGGGCCGTTGCCGACGATGGCCACGCGCAGAACGGCCCGCAGGTCAGGGCGACGTGCCAGCAGCAGCGCGGCCGCCTTGATGAGCGACGCCTGGTCCTTCACAGCGTCGAGCCGGCCGACCGTGCCCATCAGCACTCGGTTCTCGGGCCCGAAGGCAGGCGGCATCAGGTCCGGAAAGCGCTCGCCGTCGGGCGAGAACCGGGCCGTGTCGACCCCGTTGTAGATCTGCGTGATCTGCGACGGCGGTACGCGCACCTTGCGCTGGAGGTAGCTTTCCAGATCCTTCGAAACCGTGATGTAGTGCGAGACGAGGGGACGGTGCAGCCGCCGCAGCCAGATGAGCCTGCGGTTTTCGCCGTGCGGGTCGTTGGCATCCCGGCCGTGCTCGCCGTGGACGCAGCGCGTGACGCCCGCGACGCGCGCAGGCAGCAGGGCATCCAGCGCAGAGAGATTGCGCGTGTGCAGGATGTCGGGACGCAGGCGGCGGAACAGGCGGAACAGTTCCGATCGCATGCGTCGTACGCCCACACGACCTCGAAGCATCTCGAACACCTCGACATCGGTCCGGCGGATGCGCGCCCGAAAATCGGTCGAGTCCTCGATGCAGACGATCGCATGCCGGAACTCCGCTTCGGGCAGACCGTTCAGCAGATTGACGAGACCGTTCTCCAGGCCGCCGACCGCGAGCCGGTGGATCACATGGACGACGAGCGGTCGCGAATCTCTCTCGGGCATGCGTCGTCCCTCAGGGTACGGAGACGATGGGGGCGCGGATGGCACGCCCCGGGGTGGCGGATGCGTCCAGCCTGCCGCGCGCCACGACCGGCACGCCTTCGACGAACACGTATTCGATGCCTTCGGAGAACTGTGCCGGCTCCTCGAAGGTGGCACGGTCCAGCACGCGCGCAGCATCGAAGATCGTGATGTCGGCGTCGGCGCCCTCGCGGATGCGACCCTTGTTGCGCATGGCGGGCACACGCGCCTCCAGCCGGCGGGCCGGTTCGATCGTCATCTTGCGCAGGGCTTCCGGAAGCGAGATGAGCCCGGCCTCGCGCACGTAGCGGCCGAGAATGCGCGAGTAGGTACCGGCCGAGCGGGGATGCCCCTCTCCCGGCGCGACGTCGAAGCCGTCGCTCGCGATCATGGTGAGCGGATGCGCGACCGCCGTGCGGATGACCTCCTCCGTGTTGGCGTGGATCAGCACGAGCCCGCCCTGCTCCCGATAGCGCAGGAAGGACTCGCGCGTGAGCCGCTCGCCCGTCTTCACCCACTGGAGCTTCGCGTAGTCGGAGGCCGGACGGTCCATCCAGCTGTCGAAGAGGAACGACTCGATGCGAGTGGCTCCGGCGGTGTACGGGTAGCACTCCGTCGTGACGTCGATGCCGCGACGGCGCGCATCGGCGATCACGCCCAGCATGCGGGCCGTCGATCCCTGACCGCTGCTCTGGATGTGAGCGACATGCACCGGCGCCCCGGTCGCGGCGGAGAGTGCGATCACTTCGAGCAGGCCCGCTTCGCGGTCTGCGCCCGCACCCGCGGCACTGGACGCGCCGCGAACGTGCACATGGGTGAACGTGCCGTACTTCGCGGCGAGCCGGAAGACCTCCAGCAGTTCCCAGCTCTGCGCTGCCGGGGTGTAGACGATGCCGAGACCGACTGCCACGGCACCGCGCTGAAGACCGTGATCGATTCGTCGCGAGATCTCCGCGAGTTCCTCCGCGCTGACCGGTGCCTTTGCGCCCGGGCCGCTCGGCAGGAACTCCCCCTTGTCGGCCTTGACGGCCATGCGGACGGGAATGTGCCCGATGGCGACGCCGTAGTGGATCGGCTCGCGCCCGGCGCGCTCGGCATACCAGCGATCGACGTCCGCGACGCCGACCTCGAGCTCAAACGAGGCAGTCACACCGTCCATGGCCTGATAGCGATGGGACTCGGGGCGCACCCCGTGCCAGTGGAGATCGATGAATCCGGGAGCGACGACGAGTCCGCGCGCGTCGATGGTTTCGCGGCCTCGGAGGGGCTCCTCGGTGAGTGCACGGATGACGCCGCCGAGAATGCCGACATTGCGCACGGCATCGAGACCGGACTCGGGATCGACGACCCGGCCGTTGGCGATGACGAGATCGAATTCCTCGGACTGCGCGGCGCCCGCGAGTGCCAGGCCCAGGACGACGCACGCCTGCGCCAGGATTCGGAACGGTCGGTTCAAGGGGACTCCTCCTTCGGGGTGCGTCCTTCCAGCAGACAGGCAGTGGCGATATCGCCGAGAACATTGGTGGCCGTGCGGGCCCGGTCGAGAAGCCAGTCGATCACGAGCAGCGTGCCGATGGCTTCCACCGGCAGTCCGACCGCGCTGAACACGAGCGTCATGCTGACGATCCCGGCTTCGGGGACGGCCGCGCCCACCGACGCGGTGATCGACGCTGCCATCACCACGAGCTGCTGCCAGAGGCTCAAATCGATGCCGAGCGCCTGTGCCACGAACAGCGCGGCAACGGCTTCGTACAGCGCCGTGCCATCGTTGTTGAAGTTCGTGCCGACCAGCGCCGCCAGGCTCGCGGAACGGTCACCGACACCGAGCTTCCCGGTGAGATTGCCATAGGTGACCGGCATTGTCGCCGCCGAGCTCGCGGTAGAGAACGCGGTGACGAGAGCTTCCTTGGTGGCCGCGAGCATGCGCCAGGGCGAGATGCGGGAGCCCAGCCTCACGCGGAGCAGGTAGTAGCCGATCTGCAGAGCGAGGGCGAGCACCACGGTCCCGGCGAACGCGCCCAGCGGACCGAAACCGCGCAGGCCGCGGGTGCCGGCGATGTTTGCCGCCACGCAGAACACCGCGATGGGCAGGAGCTCGATCACCCACAGCAGCACGCGCAGGAAAGTCTGGAAGCCGAGATCGACGACGTCGGCCACCGTACGCACCGGGTGATCGCGATAGCGTCGCAGGGCGAGGCCCAGCACGAGCGCGAGGAGAGCCACCTGCAGAATGCTGCCCTGATCGGTGAGCGGGCCCAGGATGCTCTTCGGAAACAGATCGAGCACACCCGCGCCCGGTACCCCGCCGCGGGACGACGGTTCGTCGACGGTGAGCGGCGCTCCCTCTCCCGGCCGGAGCACGTTCACGAGCACCAGACCGATGGTGATCGCGATGACGGTGTTCGTGGTCAGGATGAATGCGAGCCGGCCGGCGTCGCGACCGGAGGCCTCGGTGAGGATGAGCGAGCGCAGGATGGCGCAGAGAATGAGCGGCGGTGCGAGGGCGCCGAGCAGCCTCAGCACCAGCCGCGCAGGGACGACGAGGTTCGCTGCCTGCTCCCGCAGCAGCAGGCCGGCCACGATGCCGAGCGCGATGGCACCGGCCATCCGCAGCACGAACGGCACGCGGAACCACCCCATCAGGATCGATCGTGCTGCGCCGGTCCGGGAATTCATGAGCCCAGCATAGCGACCCCGTGGCCTCCGCGGCAAGGCGAGTCGACCGCGCCTGCTTGACGCAGATCAGAATGCCCTGTGTCTGTGCCTGTCACCATGGTCGTGTCCTTCATCCGAATCGAGGTCTTCCCCATGGAACTCCTGACCGCCGCGCAGCGCGTGGCACTTCGTCAGACGCTGACCGAACGCCGCCGGTCCCTGCTGGACGCGCGTGACGCCGCGAAGCGAGGCCAGGGCGAAGAAGGATTTCGCGCCCTCGAGGGCTCGGCGCACGACGCGGGCGACGAAGCGCTCGCCGACGTGGAGGCCGATGTTGCCGCGGCACGGGACGACCGCGACGTCCACGAACTGAGGCAGATGGAATCCGCGCTCGCACGGCTGGATGACGGCACCTACGGGCTGTGCCTCGCCTGCGGACAGCCCATCGGATTCGCCCGGCTTCTGGCCGCCCCCGGCGCCGAGCGCTGCCTGACGTGCCAGTCGTCCCACGAACATGCGCATCCTCGACGGACGCCGTCGCTGTGATCGCGCGGCACCGTACAATGGCGGCATGAACGACGACACTTTGCTGGTTGGCCACCGGGCCCTGCCCCAGGGCTTCGAATTCCATCTCTCCCGCGCCCGCGAGCCCTCCCGGTCTCTCTGCGGCGTCGATGTGGAGTCCACGCAGATCCCGGCTTACTTCTACGGGGTCGACTCCGCGATCGAAGGCCGCTGGTGCACACGGTGCGAGGCCCTGTCGAAACGGGTGGTGCTTCCGGTCGAAGTCGCCACGCCGGGCGACGCCCCCTGCGTCTAGCCAAGGTCCGCACAACCTGCGCGGACCGTCCCTGCGGAAGCCTTCCGGCTCCGGCGATCAGTCGGTGAGTTCCGGGTAGCCGTTGCGGCCGAGGGCCTGGACCGACGCCCGCGACCACGCACGCACCACCTGATTGCCCACGTTCGGATCGCCGATGAACTCGATGACCCGGCCCACGCGCGACAGCACCTGTTCCGCCGTGAAGAAGGCCCGGGCTCCGGCCTCCCCGTCGCGGCGGTCCAGACGGAAGCCTGCGAAGTCCATGCAGGCACAGAACTCGAAGCGACGCAGGCGCTCGTCGAATTCGGCCGACAGGTCGATGGCCTCATAGCAGTCGGTCACGGAGCGTTCCATGCCGCCGCTGCCATCCTTGCGGAAAGCCGCTACGGCCCTGGCGACCCCGGAATCGATGTTGGCATCGTGATCCCAGTCCGCCGCAGCGACCGGAGGAGACGCCAGCACCACCGCCATGCCCAAAGCTGCCAGCCCTTTCATGCGGAGCCCTCCCCGGTCAGGAGACCGATGCGTCGACGAGTTCGAACCGCAGTACGCCGCGGCCCTCGGGCAGCTCCAGGAACAGCGACCCTTCGCGAACGTACCACAGCCGGGTGTTCTCGAGCGCCTTCACGAAGGTCTTGGACAGGGAACCGGCCGGGCATGCCACCCGGGTGTAGGCCATGGGGCCGATCGTCATCGTGTCGAGCCGGGCACTCCATGCCCCCTGCCCGCGATTGCAGTCCGCCCGGACCGAGATGCGATGCTCGTCCTGGAACTCCACCGTGTAGCGATCGGGCTGGGTGACGGAGATCACGTCCGGGCCCTGGATGGCGGAACGCCAGGCCCACCGGGTGCCCTCCAGCGTGGCGTAGGGACGGCTGCCGCCGTCCCGGGCACGCCAGGCTTCCGCGGCACGCTGCCACGGCCCGCAGGCCGACAGGAGGCCGGCAGCGACCAGGGCAGCGACGATCGCTCTGGCGGAAATCATGGCAGCCGGCCTCATGCCCGGGCGGGAGTCGCGCGGCTCAGGCGGCGGACCGCCGCGTATTCGCGCGAATGAACTCCGCCATGCGGGCGATACCCTTTTCGATGGCCTCGTTCGACGCGGCGTAGCTGAAGCGGATGTGCTGCCCCTCTCCCGGCACGCGAGGACCGAAGTGGATGTCGGCCAGCACGGCCACACCGGCCTCGTGCAGGAGCCGGGCCCGCAACTCCTCGGAGTCCTTCGCGCCGATCATCCGGCACGCTTCGGTGACATTGGGCCACGCGTAGAAGGCACCGCCGGGGCTCTGGCAGGTGACGCCCGGAACCTCGTTCAGCAGGCGCACGATGAGATTGCGCCGCTGCAGGAAGCTGTCGCGCATTCGATTCGCGTCGTCCTGCGGACCGTCGAGCGCCTCCACGCCGGCCCACTGGCTGATCTGCGAGGCGCAGGACTCCGTGTTGGTGATCCACGTGGTGAAGAAGGGCGCGAGCTTGCGGTTGGCGGCAAACCCCAGACGCCAGCCGGTCATGGCCCAGGTCTTGGAACAGCCGTCGGCGATGATCGTGCGCTCCAGCATGCCGGGGAACGTGGCGATCGACACGAACTCGCCCTCGTACACGAGGCGGCCGTAGATCTCGTCCGCGAACACCCACACCTGCTCGTGGGCGCGAAGAATCTCGGCGATCGCCGCCATCTGGTCGCGCGGGATGATCGCGCCGGTGGGGTTCTGCGGGGAATTGAGAATCAGGAGCTTGGTTCGCGGCGTGATCTTGTCGGCGAGTTCCTGCGGGTCGAAATTGAAGCCGCGGTCCTCGCGCAGGTGGATGGGCACCGGCACGGCGCCGTTCGCGCGGATCTGCGATTCGTAGATGGGGAACCCGGGATTGGGGTAGATCACCTCGTCGCCCGCGCCGTAGTCCGTCACCGACAGGACCGTGTAGCCGATGAATGGCTTCGCCCCGGCCGCGACGACGACATCGCCCGGGTCCACGGTGATGCCGCGGGTGCGCTGGATGTCCCGCGCCACGGCCTCGCGCAATTCGTTGATGCCCGCTGACGGCGTGTAGCCGTGCTTGCCGCCGCGGATGGCGGTGACGGCGGCATCCTGAATGTTGGTGGGGGTCGGGAAGTCCGGCTGTCCGATGCAGAAGGAGATCACGTCGCGTCCGCTGCGGATCAGCTGATTGACCTCGGCCAGGACCACGAAGGCGTTTTCGGTCCCGAGCTGGCGGGCACGTTGGCTGACGACTGGCATCTCCCCTCCTTGCGGGGAAACCCTCTCCGCAAGGCGGTCAGGGGGCTTCCCGGATGTGAAAAAGGCGGGGCCCGTGGCGCCCGCCCGTAGTCCCGGCGTGAGGCCCGGCCATGCGCCCTTCAATGAACATGGCCGACCCGGAGCACCCCGGCGTTATCCCGTCTATATAGCACGCAGGGCCCCGCGGCGGCAACGCGCGGACCGTATCCGCAGAGGTCCGCGCAACCTATGCGGTCAGCCAGCGCCTCATGGCGGCGGCCGTGGCCCCGGGGGCTTCCAGGGTGCTCATGTGCCCGCACTCTTCGATCACCTCCAGCACGGCGCCCGGAATCTCGCGCGCCATGGTCTCGTGCCATTCGAGCGGCGTGCGCCGGTCCTGCCGGCCGCACAGCACGAGGGTGGGGCATCGAATGGTGCGCAGGAGGGGCACGCTGTCTTCCCGCTGCAGGATCGCGGTCTGCTGGCGGATGTAGGCCTCGCGCCCTACCCGCTCCGCCATTTCGCGCATCGCCGTGCCGAGAACCGGATCGGCGGCACGATCCGGGTGAAGCATGGAGGCGAGCAGCGTGCGCGCGATGGGCTGGAAGCCCCGGGCCTGTTCCGCGAGCGCGATGCCCCGACGGCGTTCGTCCGCGCGCTCGGGCGTGTCGACGCCGGGCCCGGTATCCATCAGAGCGAGGCGCGTGACCCGCTGCGGCGCCTGGCGCATCACTTCGAGCGCGGCGAACCCGCCCATGGAGAAACCGGCCAGCGCGAAGGTGTCCCAGGGGGTTTCGTCCAGAACCCGGCGCACCATGGCCCGGATGGTGTCGTCACGCGTGAGATCGGCGACCCGGCATTCGGCCACGTCGGCCAGTGCCTCGATCTGCGGCGCCCACAGTGCACCGTCACAGAGCAGTCCGGGCAGCAACAGCAGCGGTATCGGCACGGCATATCCTCGAAAAGGCATCGGCGGGCAGTGTACGTGAACCCCTCGCGGTCTCGCGCCGCCCGACGCGGACCGGCCGTCATGACCGCGACAATTGTTCCGTCCTTCCCTAAAATCAGCGTCCACGTCCCAGAAGAGCATCACCGACCATGAGCAAGAACCTGCAAGTCCTGCTGGCCAGCCGTCCGACCGGCCCCGTGACCGAAGCCCACTTTCGGCTGGAAGAGCGGGACATCCCCGTCGCCGAAGCCGGCCAGGTTCTCGTGCGCAACTACTGGTTGTCTCTCGACCCCTACATGCGCGGTCGCATGAGCGCATCCAAGTCGTATGCGGCCTCCGTCGAGATCGGCGATGTCATGGTGGGCGGCACCGTGGGCGAGGTCATCGAGTCGAAGCACTCGCGTTTCAAGGTGGGGGAGTTCGTCGTGGGCAGCCTCGGCTGGCAGTTGTATGGCGTGTCGAATGGCGAAGGTCTCGTGAAGGTCGATCCGGACCTCGTGCCGCTCTCCGCCTACCTGGGCGTCGTCGGGATGCCCGGCGCCACCGCATGGATCGGGCTGCTCGAACATTGCCAGCCGCAGACGGGCGAGACCGTGGTCGTGTCCGCCGCGTCGGGTGCCGTGGGTGGTGTGGTCGGCCAGCTCGCGAAGATGCAGGGCTGCCGCGCGGTGGGCATCGCGGGCGGCAAGGCCAAGTGCGAGTACGCCGTGAAGGAACTCGGCTACGACGCCTGCATCGACTACAAGGCCGGGCGCCTGTACGAGGAACTCAAGCAGGCCTGTCCCGCCGGCATCGACTGCTACTTCGAGAATGTGGGCGGCCCGACGATGGACACCGTGTTCCGATTGCTGAACCCGTTCTCGCGCGTCGCGCTGTGCGGGATGATCTCCGACTACAACCTCGAGGACCCGTACGGCGTGAAGATGATGCGCTCGCTCCTGGTCAATCGCGTGAAGCTGCAGGGCTTCATCGTCAACGACCGCATGGACCTCTACCAGCGCGCCATCCGCAAGCTGGGCGGCCTCGTGTCCTCCGGCCGGCTGAAGTATCGCGAAAGCGTTGCGGAAGGGCTGCAGAACGCGCCGACCGCCTTCATCGGCCTGCTCGCGGGCCGCAACTTCGGCAAGCAGGTGGTGAAGCTCGTCTGACGTCACGGGCCGCAGGCCGCGGCCCATTCCGCGTCAGCATGGGTCCCATGCCCGTCCGCCAGCTGGCGGGCGTCGCGGCGGTCGCCTTATGCTGAGCCTGCGATTCCCCTCATTCCTTCCGACTCCACTCTCCAGGAACAGACCATGAACATCGTCATCACCGGCAGCAACAGCGGCTTCGGCCGGCTCACCGTCCAGACGCTCGCGGCCGCGGGCCATACCGTGTACGCAACCATGCGCGGCGCCACCGGCAAGAACGCCCAGGCCGCCGCGGAACTGAAGGCCCTGAGCCCGAACATCCGCGTCGTCGAGATCGACGTCACCGACGACGGCTCGGTTGCCCGCGGCATCGAGGCCATCGCGCAGCAGACCGGCGGCGCCATCGACGTCCTCGTCAACAATGCGGGGCGCTTCTCCATGGGCGTGCAGGAAGCCTTCTCGACGGACGACGTGAAGGCGCTGTTCGAGACCAACGTGTTCGGCCCGGTGCGCATGAACCGCGCGGTGCTGCCGCACATGCGCAAGCGCCGCTCCGGCCTCATCGTCGGTGTGTCCAGCATCGCGGGCAGGACGTCGCTCCCCACGATGGGCACCTACAGCGCCACCAAGTACGCGCTCGAAGCGCTCTCCGAAGCGATGCGCGATGAAGTCGCTGCGCTGGGCATCGACGTCGTTCTCGTGGAGCCCGGCGCCTACCCGACCAACGTCGGCGCGAACGCCATGTACGCCGATGCGTCCGCCATCGCGGCCGACTACGGTCCCGTCGCGGAGATTCCGCAGAAGATGGGCGAGGCGCTCGGCCAGCTCTTCTCGAGCCCCGATGCCCCGAACGCGCAGGACGTCGCCGATGCGATCGCGAAGCTCGTCGGCACGCCCGCCGGCAAGCGGCCCGACCGCGTGGTGGTGGACAACCTGAGCGGCGCCCCCATCAAGGCGATCAACGAGCACTACGGCCCGCAGCGCCACGCGCTGATGGCCGCGTTCGGCATGGCCTGATCGGTCCGACCCGGTCCGTGCGGTATCCTTCGCAGGTTCTGCCCCGCATGGTGCGGGGCAGCCTCCGGAGTGTCTCATGAAGAAAATTCTGGCCGTCATGGCCTTCGCTCTCCTCAGCTCGGGCGTCAGCCAGACCGTGCTGGCCGAGGACCTCACCGCCGACAAGGCGAACGACATCCACAAGCTGATGGAGACCACCGGCGCGCTGCGGATCGGCCAGGCGATGACGCAGGCCATCACCGGGCAGATCAGCCAGAACCTCAAGCAGCGCAAGCCGGAAGTCCCGCAGGAGGCCTACACGATCGTCGCCGACGAAGTGAAGAAGACCATCAGCGAGGAAATGACGGCGAAGGGCGGTTACGTGGAACAGCTGACGGGCGTGTTCCACAAGTACCTCACCCACGAGGAAGTGAAGGGCCTGCTGGCGTTCTACGCCACCCCGCTCGGCAAGAAGGCCGTGACGACCATGCCCATGATGGCGCAGGAAGGCATGCAGATCGGTCAGAAATGGTTGCAGTCCGTGGCGCCGAAGCTGGACGCGCGCCTGAAGGCCCGTTTTGCGGAGAAGAACATCAAGGTGGATCCGCCCGGCCAGCCCGGACAGGGTCAGCCCGCGCCGCAGCCGGCACCGAAGAAGTAGTCGTCGCCTTTCTCCGGGCTCGGCCCCACGGCCGGGTCCGGAAGCAATCCCGACGGGCAATCGCGCAGGTCGTGCAGACCGTCCCCAGCTATCGTAGCGGCTCGAACAGTGCCGCGATGTCTTCCGCCGTGAGCGTGCGCGACGCACGCCCCGGTTCCCCGAGAATGGCCTCCGCGAGTGCGGCCTTGTCGGCCTGCAGCTTCGCGATCTTCTCTTCCACACTGCCCGCCACGATCAGCTTGTAGACGAACACCGGCTTGTCCTGACCGATGCGGTGCGCACGGTCCGTGGCCTGCCGCTCCACCGCGGGATTCCACCACGGGTCGTAGTGGATGACGGTGTCCGCCGCAGTCAGATTCAGTCCTGTGCCCCCGGCCTTGAGGCTGATGAGAAACAGCGGTACTTCACCGGCCTGAAAGGTGCGGATCGGTGCTTCGCGGTCACGGGTGGCGCCGGTGAGCTTGACCCATTGCATGCCGGCCTTGCGCAGCCGTTCCTCGATGAGTTCGAGCATTTCGGTGAACTGCGAGAACAGCAGCACCTTGCGCCCTTCGGACAGCAGGGCTTCGAGCATCTCCATGAGCGCGCCAAGCTTCGCGGATTCGACGACGGGCTGCGCGGTGTCCATCTTCACGAGCCGCGGATCGCAGCACACCTGCCGCAGTTTGAGCAGCGCGTCGAGCACGATGATCTGGCTCTGCGCGGCACCGCGGTTCTCCAGCTCGCGCTGCACCCTCTCGTCCATCGCCGCGCGAACGGTCTCGTAGAACTCGCGCTGATCACCGCTCAGTTCCACGGTCTGCACGATCTCGGTCTTGGCCGGCAGTTCGGAGGCGACGGCCTCCTTGGTCCGGCGCAGCAGGAACGGACGGATCCGCCGCTCGAGGCTGTCCCGCCGCTGGACATTGCCGTGCTTCTCGATCGGCGTGCGGTACACGCGGCGGAAGGACGTCGCGTCGCCGAGGAACCCGGGCATCAGGAAATGGAACAGCGACCAGAGCTCGCCCAGGTGATTCTCGAGCGGCGTGCCAGTCAAGCACAGGCGGTGACGCGCATCGAGGGTGCGGACCACATTGGCCGCCTGCGTCTGCGCATTCTTGATGAGCTGCGCCTCGTCGAGAATCACGAGGTGGAAGGGCTGTCCCTGCAGCATGGCGCGGTCACGGCTCAGCAGCGGGTACGACGTAATGACCACGTCGTGCTCGGCGAGCCGTGACGAAGCGCGCGTGCGCTTGAGGCCGTGGGACACCAGCACCTTCAGCGACGGGGCGAAGCGCGCGAGTTCGTTGCGCCAGTTGGGCACGACACTGGTCGGCGCGATGATGAGCGCGGGCTGCGTGAGCCGACGTGCGGCCTTCTCCACCAGGATGTGCGCGATCGCCTGGAGCGTCTTGCCGAGCCCCATGTCGTCCGCGAGGATGCCACCGAGATCGTACTCGCGCAGGAACTGCAGCCACGCCAGCCCTTCCAGCTGATAGGGACGCAGTTGCGCACGCAGGGTCTTCGGCGCGGCCACGGCCTTGATCTCGCGGAAATGCGCGAGCCGGCCTCCGAGTTCGCGCACGGCCTCCCCACCCTGCCACGCGATGTCGCCTGACTCGTCCAGCAGCGACAGGCGCTGGGCATCCAGCCGCGCGAGGCGAAGACTGCCGCCGGGCATGCCGTCGAGCAGTTCATCGAGCACACGCAGCAGCGGACGCACGCGCCGCAGCGGAATCGGCAGGATGCGTCCGTCATCGAGCCGCACCGGCACCTGTTCGGTATCGTCGTAACCCGGTCCGGTCTCGGTCGCGAGGTCGGGGCGCTCCTTCAGCACGGCCACGAGAATCGGCAGCAGGTCCACGCGGCGGCCTTCCACCTCGACACCCAGGGACAGATCGAACCAGTCCCGCCCCTCTTCGCGCACTTCGGCCTGCCACTGACCCGCATCCACCGGCCGGTAGTCGAAGGTCTCGTCGTACTCGACGATCCAGCCAGCCTCGCGCAGCGCGGGCACGCGCTCGCAGACGAACCGCACGCAGTCCTCGGGGTAGCCGAAGCGGTAGTCGTTCGTGTAGTCCGGTGCGAGCATCGGATCGCTGCTGGAGATGCGTTCCAGCCCCTCGGCGCGCAGTACCTCGTGGAAGCGCTTCTCGGCCGCGCCGTGACGATGGATGCGACGCAGAACACCGTTGCGGTATTCGCGGACGATCCCGGGATCCTTCGGGCCGACGCGCATGCCGGCGTACTCGAAGCGAAGGTTAGCCACGCTCACCTTGCCGCCACCGGACCGGAACCCGCGGCTGCGCGGGTCGACCGTCGTGAGCCGCAGGCACGGTACCGGCACGACCTCGTTGACGTCGAGTTCGCGGCCGACGGCCGGCATGGGTACGGGAGCATCCACGAGGCGATTCTCGAGGAGCGCCCGCGCGGCCCCGGCATGGTCCGCCGCCACCGGCGGCACGGTGCTGAGAAGGTAGGCGAGCCTGGGCTCCAGACCACTGTCGATGGGCCCGCACCGGCCGGCCGCCTCGTCGAGATACCACGGCGGCGACAGCACCAGGACTTCGCCGATCGGCTCGTCGGCCTGCCAGCGCAAACGCTGCTCGCCGTCCTCGTCCACCACCCATCGCGCGCTGGCGGCGCGCGGCTCTCCCGGCACGAGCGGCGGCCCCTTGCCGTCACCGGCATGGCATCGGCCGGTCGCGAGAATGAGCGGCAGGATCTCGGCGCCCGCCTCGCCGCGCAGGGCGAACTCGGATTCGTAGACGGGATTGGCCTCGCCCAGGAGACGTCGCAGGATCCGCTGGTCCTCGGGGGACACGAAGGGCGGCGGCGCGAACAGCGCAGCCCGCACGCCGCGCCAGGGATAGACGCTGCCAAACTGGCCGTCGCGCTTCACGCGCGCCGTGACGAGACGCAGACGCACGCCGGGCTTCTGCGGCGCCGGGGCGGCATCGATGAGGTAGAGGAGCCGGTGGGCATTGGCGGCAGCCGTGGAACCGCTCGCCGGTGCGCCCAGGACGGTCGAGGCCTCGTGGATCCACTGCGACCATTCCGCCGGGAGAACGGCGGGACCACCGGCTGCGCCATTGTCGGACCGGGGCGCGGGTGGAGTGGGGGAAGCGGCGCCGGAGGCGGGCTCCGCGACCATGCCATCGGCCAGCGCGGCCAGCAGTACGGCGGCGACATGCTCACAATTGGTGCCTGCCGCACAGGTGCACTGGCCATAGATTCGCACGCCGGCCGACCCGTTGAGGAGACTTGCCTCCACCCGGCTCGTGTCGGGATCCGGATCGTCCACCACCGCCGAGTAGCGATTGTTCTCCCGGGACCAGCGCAATTGCTGGACGCGCCCCTCCCGCACGAGCGCGATGCCTCGGCGGACCAGGGGGGCGGGGAAATGCCGATCCACATCCCGTCTTGTGAGCGAAACCAGCTTCATCGATACAAAGGCCGAAGGGCTCTGTGCCTGAACCAAACCGGGCAGTGTATCCGCGAACATGCCGATCGCGCCATCTCCGCGCATGGGTTCGCAGCCGATTTCGGGGGTCGCCAATGACCCGAGCGCTCGAAGGGTCGCGCGCACGGCGCAGGAATACGAATCGATGGCGCCGGGAGAGGTTTGGGCCAGTCCGCAGAACCGGCACGCCGGCATGGTCACAACTCGAGGGAAGACCGCCATGGTGCCGGCCTGCTCCGTCCCTGACGGGGCAGAGATCATGGCCGCGATGAGACGCCAGGGAAGGATCAGGCCTTAAGGAAGGTCGCCCTGCTCTTCGAGGAGCACCGGAGCCGCACATGGTGCGACTCCGGCATCAACGTGACAGGCCGTGCAACGGCCTCCTACGCAGGTCGGCCCTGGCGACGACGCCATCCTGCGAGGCACAGGAACAGCCCGCCCGCACCAATCATGGCCCAGGTGGACGGTTCCGGAACCAGCACCAGGATGCGGCCGCCGTAGTCGACCACATAGAGATTGCCGGTGGCGTCCTCCCCGAATGAGGAGAACTCGAAAGGCCCAAGCCCCGCCGGCACTGCGAGTTCATCGGTCCAGTCGCGCAGGTCGGTCACGGCACCGGTGGCATCCCGTCGGAACGAGCCCAAGGTGCCGCGCATGAAGTCGGCGAAGAAGTACGCACCCTGCAATTCAGTGATCGGGCCCCGATACACATAGCCCCCGGTGATGGAAGACGAGCGGCCGTCATGGGCGTACTCGAACAGCGGGGCCTCGCCGACGCCCGGCGTGGGCACAGAACCTTCCCGCAGCTTCCAGCCGTAGTTGACGCCGCCCGGCGAATCGGCCGCTTCGAAGTTCACCTCCTCGCGGGCGTTCTGTCCCACATCCGCAATCCACAGATCTCCCGTGAGGCGGTCGAAGCTGTTGCGATACGGATTGCGAAGGCCGTAGGCCCAGATCTCGTCGTTTCCCGCCACGCCCCCGGCAAACGGATTGTCCGCCGGAATGGCGTAGTGATCGTTCGGCGCACCCGAGCCATCGTCGCGCCGGATGTCCACACGCAGAATCTTCCCCAGATTCGTATTCAGGGACTGACCCGCATTCAGCGGATCCCCACCGCCGCCGCCGTCGCCCGTCGCGATGTACAGGTTGTCTTTCTCTCCGGGACGAAAGCCTATCCACCCGGCCTTGTGATTGTCGTATTGCGGCGGCTGGGCGACGCGTATCACCTGACGGGCTGTCGCCGGATCTGCGGTCAGGCTCCCCGCGGCTGCGGTGTAGCGCTCCACGACGGTGTCGCGCGTCGTACGGTCGATGTAGTTGACGTAGAAGTGGCGGTTGGTCGCAAAGTCGGGATCGAAAGCGAGTCCGAGCAGACCCCGCTCTCCGCTGGCGCTTTCGACCTTGTCCGTGATCTGCAGCAGCGTGCCTTCCGTACCGGTCTGCCGGTCGAACCAGCGGACAGTGCCAGCCCGTTCAACGGCGAAGACTTCAGAACCCGTGGCCGGCGCCGTGAGAAACACCGGACTGCGAAGATCAGTCGCGACTTCTTCGAAACGCAAAGCGCTATTGGCGGATATCGATAGGGAGGACAGGGCAACGAACGCTGCGCCGGTCGACATCGCACCGACCGCTCGGCGATAGGGTATTGGCATGATTGAGGTCTCCGAACAAATCGTTCCCCCGACGCCAAGATCCTACGCCTTGCGAATTCAGACGCAACTGTCTCGCCAGAACGACACCATGACGAATCGGTGGTGCCTCGCCCCCCGGACTCGACCGGATCAGCAGTGCCCTGGACGGTGCGAGCGTCGGCGCGCGATCCGCGCCAGTACGATCGCGCCGCATCCGAACAGGGCCCAGGTGCCGGGCTCCGGCACGGGCGCGGCCGTGAACCGATAGAGAATCCCACCGGTACCGCTTGCCGGCGTGTTGGTGACGAGAGCGTATAGCTCGCCGCTGCCGTCCTGGCCGAAGCCGTGAACGGTCAGACCGTTGGGCAGTTTGCCGTCGGTGAACTGCGGCAGGAGGAATTCCTTGATCTCACCGGTCACGAGATCCGCGTAGAAGATGCGTCCGTCCACGCGCGGCGGTGCATTGCGCAAGGCAAGGTCTCCGAACACGTACTTGCCGTAAAGCTCGGGAATGTCGTCGCCGCGGTATACGAACCCGCCGGTGATCGAAATGCCGTCGCCATGGTCGTACTGCAACGTCCCCAACGTCCCCTTGATCGGGTCGATGAGACCGACAGGACTGCCGGGACTGCGGGAAATGACCTGCCCTGTCGAGCGGTTGAACAGGAAGTCGCCCTCCTTCACCGCCCAGCCGTAGTTGCCTCCCAGTTCGACCCGGTTGATTTCCTCAATGGTGCCCTGCCCCACATCCGCCAGGATGAGTTGACCCGTCACGCTGTCGAAACTGAAGCGGTACGGATTGCGGAAACCGTACGCGTAGGTTTCGGGCACCTGCCCGGCCGCCTGGAACGGGTTGGTCGTGGGAATGCGGTACTGACCGTTGGAAGACACGGCATCCGCGCTTGCCGCGGTCTGCGTCGGCGCCAGCGGATCGATCCGGAGCATCTTGCCGAGCGGCGTCGATAGATTCTGTGCGTTGCCGCCGGGTTCGAGATGGCTCGGACCCACGTCGCGCGCGTTGCCGCCATCCCCCAGCCCGAGATAGAGATAGCCGTCGGGGCCGAACGCGATGGTCCCGCCGTTGTGGTTGTTGGCGTTCTTGCCGAAGGAGATGACTTCCCGCCGCGTGGTCGCATCCACCACATTCGGGTCGTTGGCGCTCATGCTCCATTCGTTGACGACCGTCTTGAAGTTTTGCACCGCGCCATTGGGTGCGACGTACGTCGGTGAGGAACCCGGCTCGATCGGTTGCGACGAAAAAGTGTAGAGCTTGCGATAGCCGGCGCTGGTGGCGTTGTTGAAGCCGGGATGGAACGCGAGACCGAGAAAACCCCGCTCGTCGTTCGCATTGTTGGGATTGAAGCTGCCACCAATCAGCGACTGGATATCGAGTGCGGGCGTCGGCAGCAGGGTGCGGCCCTGCACGATCTGCAGCAGCCCCTTCTGTTCCACAACGAACAGTCGCGCGAGATCGCCGGGGGCGCTGATGGCATAGTCGGGGGCACCCATCCCCGTGACGATGGGGTCGAGTGTCACGGCAATGTCACCTTTCGGAATCGCGGGCAGGAACGGTTCGGCATGCGCCCATGGCAGCGAAAGCAGGGCCGCAAAGCCAAGCGCATATCGGATCGGATGAGTCATCGCGGGTCTCCCTGGAAGCGTGAGCTTGTTGAGGGAGACTGTAGAGCCGCGAGGCGAAAAACGCTCGTGACTAAGTCACGCTACGGCGGGGAAGATGTCG